>JANQRM010000637.1 GCA_028284565.1 Anaerolineae bacterium
TCTGAGTTGCCTACTTGAATGGTTGGGAAGGCTCCACCATCAATCGACAGTGCCGCGATGTCGCGCTCACGGTCATAACTCAACACGGTGGCATCGTAGAGCGTATCATCCGGTAGCATGACTGCGAGATTGTTGCGTACCCGATGGTGGTCGAGGATGACATGAGCGTTGGTGATAACCAATCCATCTTCATGCCAGATTGTGCCTGCACCGATATTACCTTCATCACTGCGAATTTGGACTAAACTTTGCCGAACATCCGCAATTGTTTCTGCCATTGCATTGTTCAGGTCTTGCCATGTGGTCATGTTTTCGCCTCTTCTATGTAAGAGCGAACAGCTGTCCGCCCTTACTTGTCTTGTGGTTGTTACTATTCACGCTCGGCGATGGTGACATTGACATCTTGTGTCTTGCCGCCACGGACTATCGAGACGGGAACTTCGCTCCCTACACGACTGCCCACCAAGAGCATCAGCAATTCGTCGAGGTGTTCGACAGCGTTGCCATCAAGGGCGGTCACGATGTCTCCTACGAGAATGCCACCTTTTTGCGCAGGACTATCGGCTTCAACAGAGACGACGAGCAAGCCTGTTTCTTGGTCGAGGGATTCGGCAACATTATCGGGCAGGCGGGCAGGTTGCAGACCGACTCCCAGATAACCGCGCTTCATCTTGCCATGTTCCATCAAGGACTCAGCCGATGCGCGAATAGTGGTGAGGGGTATTGCCATACTCACACCACGCGCAAAACCAGAAGTGTTAATCCCATGCACTTTGCCATCCCCACTGACGAGCGGTCCGCCAGAAAAGCCGGGGTACATAGCGACATCCGTTTGAATATAGCCATCCATCAATGCACCACCGAACATCATACGCCGACGATGGAAGCGTCGATGCCCTCTGCCACGTCCGGGACGACCTTTGCGCTTGGGTTTGCGTTCTACACGTCCGACAAGTGCGCTGGCGACACCAAGAGTCGCTTGGACTTGTTTGCCGGGACGACCCAATGCCAAGACGAGATGCCCGACCTTGAGTGCGTCATCATCTGCCCAGGGTGCAGGGGATAATGTACTATCGGTTTTCAACACTGCGAGGTCATTATGTGGGTCACGTCCGACAAGATCGGCTTTGACTTCTGAGCCATCATGCAGACCAATGGTAATGCCTTCTTCTTTTTCGACGACATGGTGCGCGGTCACGATCGTATTTTCTGACCAAACCACGCCAGTTGCAGGAAGACGACGGCGCGCCTCCACGCGGACGATGCTGGGGCTGAGCGATTCGACTGCTTCTGCCATGGCATCGGAGAGATTTTTCAGTATCTCAGACAAGTTGGTTCTCCTTTTCCTGTTTTGATGCTGAAATTGTCTCATAAAGGGCAAGCTAGCTACATCCCGCTTGTGTGTAGGGGATGCCTAACCAAATGGGTAGGGTTGACTGATTTTTAGGCTACGTTCGTGCATCGGAAGTTCCCTTTCGTGCGTAGAGTCTTGTATAATGAACAAAACACAGCCTGAAGGTCATGCCTGAATGAATCAAGATACGCTGACAAAACTTGCCATTATTGTCATCGGCACGATTATTGCCATTTTCGCACTGAATATCGCACTGAATCTCATCTCGACCATTTTGCCTTTACTGGTAATCATCGCAGGGGCTTGGTTAGGGTTTCGCTGGTTGCGGAGTGAAAGCGAACTCTCACCTACAGAGGAACTCCAAAAGGGTGCAACAGACTTCATGAATCGGTCGAGGCAGGGATCATTTTTATTACGCAATGCGCTTCGGGTGACAGGCTTATTCTCTCGGCGAGGAGGAAATGACCAAAAAGCAGAGGATGTGGTTCAGGGAGAAGCGACGATTGTGGAGAAAGAAGCCGAAGTTGTTGAAGAATCCACAGATGTTGTGTCCGTTGAAACAGAGGCTGTTGACGACACAACCACAGACGTGGCAGATGAAGAAACTAGCGATGAGTCCGTAGAAGCAAAAAGATCCCCAGAAGCTATTTTGGATGAGGCACAATTTGAAGATAAGCTCCGTCGATTGGAAGAGCAGGCACAAGAAAAACCCACAGTCACGGATGACGTGTTGTCGCAGATTGAGGAACGCAAGCGTCGGCTGGGGAATAGTGGGGCAGAGGCGGAGTAAGTAGTGGTTAGTTATTGGTTGTTAGTGCTGAGTAGCTTTCAGTTGGTATGTTGTGTGGCGATAACATTTTCAATAATTTATTCCTATTCAAAATAATATAACCCCAAATACCAATGATCACTGTCGAACTAAATATCACTGAATTAATGGTTGACCTTTTTGGTTCAAGTATCATCAAGAGGCTAGCTAGAATAATCCACAAAACGACTATGCCTTGGTATAAAATTGCTTGATTTAGGGCAGTGGTGATCTTAATCGTATTGTTATCAACTCCTAAAATAAACTCGCATGTTGCGAAAAGAAAAATTCCTCTACCAATTTTCCATTTAACTTGAATTCCATCCTGAATATCTGTCAAATAAAAACCCGTATGCTTATTGACGATTGCTTTATAAGCATCTAAGTTCACAGGTGTTTGATAGCTAACAGTTTTTTGAACTTTGAAGAAGAACATCTTATGGAATAGGCAGTCAGCTAGATTGTAATGTAGGAGCGATTCGCGAATCGCCCCCACAAGATGAATATCATCGGACTACAACGAATTATCGAAAATCCGCACGAAGCGTTGGGGTTCGTTGCCCAGACTCTCGGAATTTAATTGGGCGCGTTGTGCCATCTTGTGTTGCTTGCGCCGAATCATGGACTCTTGTGGAGTCAAATCCACTGCTGATTCACCGGATCGAATCCGCATGATGGCGCGTTCTGCTTCAATCAGCGCACTTCCATAGGAGTCTGGCTTTGCCTGTTTGCTATTGTTTAGCTTGAACAAATCCACCAAGAAGTTTTCCATCTGGGAGACGGTGTTCGCGCGTAAGACATAGACGGACATCCCGCGACGTTCTGCGTCGTTAATCAGACGTGGACGACGACGATAGTTGGTCTTCACAGTGACGACGGCTTGCGCCTTGCCAAAATCATCTGTGATATCCAGCGGAACGCGCAGACGCTTCGCCGCTTGTTGTAGGCGGTTGCGAGCGACACCATAGGGATACACACTCATGGACTCTAAATCACTGCGGTCAATATCATGGTAGAGGCTGTCTCCGTTTCGGCTTTGTCCACGATTGCCCTTGACCATACGGATATTGTCGTCACTGGCTTCCTCGCGGGTGTTGTTGGCGCGTGTATCCAACTCCGGTTGATAGGATTCGATATGAATATCTCCTGAACCGTCCCGTGTGCGGATTTCCACAGGTAGAGGCTTACGACGCAGAATGCCATCCACAGCCGCCGCGACATCTTCATGAATCACCAGCTTATCGCGGGTTTGAATTTCAATCAGAATATCAAATGTTGGCGGTGAGCGACGTTCTAACACAGTTTTTTGTGTCCCGCGACGACGGGCTTCCTCATCAGATAGGGTAACGGATTCAATCCCACCCACCAAATCAGACAAGGTTGGATTGAGTAAGAGATTTTCGAGGGTATTCCCATGGGCGGTGCCGATGAGTTGAACCCCGCGTTCTGCTATGGTTCGTGCCGCCATCGCTTCGAGTTCCCGCCCGATTTCGTCAATGATGATGACTTCTGGGTTGTGATTCTCGACCGCTTCAATCATCACCTCGTGTTGGCGTTCTGGATGGCTCACTTGCATCCGACGGGCATGGCCGACCGCGGGATGGGGAACATCACCATCGCCACCGATTTCGTTGGAGGTATCCACAATCACCACACGCTTCTTGTCGGAGCGAACCCGTGCCGCTTCCCGTAGCATAGTCGTTTTGCCCACACCGGGCGGTCCGACGAGTAGGACGTTCTGCCCCGATTCGATCAGTTCTTCGATGATGTCGATTGTGCCGTAGACTGCCCGCCCCACACGGCAAGTCAGCCCAACAATTTCGCCCCGCCGATTACGAATCGCGGAGATTCGGTGCAGGGTGCGTTCCATGCCTGCTCGATTATCAGCATCAAAATCGCCCACCGCATTGACAATCATATCCAAGTCGTCTGTGGTGACTTCATCTTCTGATAAGTTGATTTCGCCATTCACAAAGCGCGCGGTTGGCACACGACCCAAATCCAAGACCACTTCGAGTAGGTCGTTGGTCTCTCCATAGTCGTCTAGGGCTTGATTAATGTGCGGGGGTAGGACACGCTTCAGAACGTCGATGTTATCTGTTATGCGTTGTTCCATATAGACTCGTCTTTTTCCTCTTGGTTAGCTTCTGATGTAATGAAGCTGACAGGTGGCACGGTGCTGGTAATCCGTTTCCCGACCTTCATGGGTGCGAAATTGGTTTGCCGCACACCTGCGGTCAAGTGTTTCACCATCACGGCTTGCTCGACCCATGCCTCAAATTGCAAATCGTGCATTGTATTTTCCAACCACGCTTGATAGCCCTGAATACAGACATAGGTCGGGACTTTGCGGGTTTGTTCAATCTGCCGAATAGCAACTTGCAGGATGTCGACTGCCTCGGTCATCACATCAGGATGTACATAGGGAATAAGATAGACACCTTGATTCCCTGCCGAATAAGCGATATAGGCTTCGACACGACCGTTTTTGCGATAGACCCAACCGGCCATGTCGCTGGATGGCATCATGACGGTTTGGAGCATCTTGGGAATAATGGCACTGGTAAGTGACCAGATTCCCTGCCTGTCATTAGAAACCTCCTGAGTCAGTTCAATCGTTGGTGCAGTGTCTTTAGCTGTTTCGATGAGGTCATGTCGCCAGATGGTCTGCCGACTATAGACCGCAAAACCTGCGTGACGCATCGTCTCAAACAAGCTATCAGTTTGTTCGACCTCGGCGATGAGATTGTATGCGCCGTGTTTGCCGGCTTCCCGTGCCATGGCATCTAAAATATGAAGCCAGACGGTATTGTCCTCTGTCTCTTCTTCTGTCGGTGCCAGATATACAATGTGGGCATTATCTTCTTCCGATTGATAGCGAAATTGCCCAACAACGGATTGATTATCTGAGCGACTGACAAGGGTATAGAGACTACGAGGGAAGAGGATGCTCGATAACAAGGCGGTATTCGCACCCCGCGCGTCTTGTGTCAGTCCCAATTCACTATGGAGGACTGTGCCACGCTTCAGACGGAACATCAGCGGAATATCCGCTAATTTGACCGAATGGGTATCGGTTTGTGTCTGCATAGGCGATTGAACCTCAATTCTCTGCGGCTCCGATAATGACCTAGCACTACCAAAGTTCGCTGTGATTATTGTATCACTAGGGATGGTTTTCAACAATGTTGTTTGGTTAACATTCTTAACCCCCATTCACACGATAAGATACTGCGATAATGATAGCATACGTGAAAAATTGGGCAAAATCAAGCCTTAAAGGGTCATAATGGGTCATATACTCGTAAATAAAAAAGGTGGACTGCAACATCCACCTTTGGTTAATTTGACTAATTATGAATCGGATTTACCATCGCCGACAGTATTTTCTAAAACTCGCGCATAGATGAAATAAACGATGATGGCAAGCACACCGACTACGACGCTATACAGTATGGCATTCCCTAAGAAATCGGTGATGGGTGGTGTGTTGACTTCGACCCCTTCTTGAATATTGCTAGTAGCGGCGACAGGTGCGAGAATGCTCACCAAAAAGGTCACGACGACGAGAACGACCAATCCATAGCGGAATAAGCGTAAACGTCCCTGAATATCACTTTGTTCTATCATGTGGTTTTCCCCAATACTAATTGGACACTGTGTGTAAAGGCTGTCATTATTATAGAAAATATTGCGTCAGATAAACCTTAAGGTTTTTATGTGAATTGTAATTTCGTTGTCGGTTTCTTAAGAATTGCGATAAGATAGCCCCAACTGTAATCATTTTCGTTATGGTAAAGGCATTTAATGTTTAGGCAAAAATCTATATCCTTATTCTTATTATTTGTGTTCCTATTCCTCTTCACAGGAGTCACTGCAATTCATGCGATGCCCCGAACTTGTGCAGATATTAACAATGTCTCACAGACAGGGATCAGTGGGGTGAGTACAACCGTTTCTTTTCAGGCAACGCTCTCAGCTGGAGACACAATTTTTGCAGTAGCTAGCCATACGAATCCCAATCAAATTGTGATTCGCGCGAATGGGAGTACGGTAGCTACGGGCAATTATCCGGGTCCGGTATCCT
>JANQRM010000642.1 GCA_028284565.1 Anaerolineae bacterium
CGCCGCCGCCGATGCAATCGCATTTTCCAGCGACTTCCGTGTGACAATCTGGCTCGGACGAATGCCCAATTCCA
This sequence comes from Anaerolineae bacterium, assembly GCA_028284565.1. Next base: position 75 of record JANQRM010000642.1, read on the forward strand.
GCATCTTCACCGCTTGCTGTCCCGCCTGATACGCCACTGTCGCTTTATCTGGGTCTTCCGCTGGCACATCCGCCATGCCCATCGGACAAATCCCCATCACTTCGGAGATGGTCGCCATCGTATTTGCCGTGAACTGTCCACCACACGCCCCCGGTCCCGGACATGCCACATCTTCAATCGCAATCAATTCTTCATAGGTGATTTCACCCGTCTGATATTTCCCCAACGCCTCGAAGACATTCACCAAATCAATCTGCTTCCCTTGATAATTACCCGGCATAATCGACCCGCCATACAACATCAACGAGGGCAAGTCCAAGCGAATCAACGCCATAATCGTGCCGGGGATGGTCTTATCACAGGATGACAGCGCAATCACCCCATCCAGCATATTCGAGCGCGTCACCAATTCGATGCTATCTGCAATCACCTCACGGCTAATCAGCGACCCCTTCATGCCTTCCGTCCCCATCGTTATCCCATCCGAGATACTGATGGTATTAAATTCAAGGGGAGTCCCACCCGCATCACGGATGCCCCGCTTCACATCCGCCGCCAACTTCCGCAGATGAAAATTACAGGGACCAATCTCAATCCACGTATTCGCAATCCCAATCAAGGGCTTCGCCAGATCATCATCCGTCAACCCTGTCGCTTTCAACATTGCTCGCGCGCCCGCTCGGTCTGCCCCTTCCACTAGCGTCCGACTCCGCGCATTCAATTGATGTCCATTCTTCACTGCCACATCCGACATAACGACTCTCCTTTGATAGCCAATCTAAAAAACCTTCATTCAAACAAGATGTACATTGCGTAAGGGCGTACAGCTGTACGCCCCGACATAAATAATCAGTTTATCTTAATCATTCATGCCTAGTATTCTAACGCACTTTCTCAACAAATAGAAAACCTCATTCACCTACCCTCAACATCAATACTAGACAACATATTTTGCTGGCTCATCCATCCCTGAAAGCTAACATGCTGAAATACTGACAGCTTTGTCAAACCTTAAGGAATCTTTAAGGACTCTGACATTACAATATATTTACATATGAGTATGGGAGAGAACTGATATGACTCATTATAGTGACAGCTATCTGGGTACAAAAGACCCGTCCGCCTACCTACCCCTGCATCAAGCCATCCAACACGCCCCCACCGCCATCGCCATTCTCGACAATGATCTCAACTACATTGCCGTCAGTGACCGCTACATCCAACTCCATAACCAAGTGGGAAAACCCATCGTCGGATACTCGCTCTACGAAGTCTTCCCAGATTGCCCCCAACGTTGGAAAGATGCACACCAGCGAGTCTTAAACGGAGCCATTGAAAAGATAGAACGGGACACCTTTGTTGAGGCACATGGCACAACCCGCGATATTATGTGGGAATGTCGCCCGTGGTATACCGCCGATGACGAAATCGGGGGCATCATCCTCTATGTGAAGGACATCGCATAGGAATGCTAACTGAGTAGACAGATGGGTTAATGAACCGAAGAAATCAAAAGAGTCTAGCCGATGCTAGACTCTTACACGTGCTTGTTTCCTGATAGCTGAAACGCTAAGATGCTGACCGCTAACTAACTCAAATCGGGTGTACCTTTGCCCGTCTCCAAATAGGCTTTCAAGCTAAAGAAGAACCACGCCCAGTTAGTCGTAATCATCGGATACGACCCTTCCGTCGTCTGATAATTCCGATGCCCCAACAACACCTTCGTATGACCCTCGACATCCATCAAATCCCATGTCACATGCGTACCTGCCCAATCCGGCGGACCCCCATCTTTCACTGACCACTTCACATGCTCATTCGCTTTCAATTTATCCACGTTAAAGCGAAAGCCTTGGTCGCCACCATAAAAACGGAAGTCTGCTACAGAACCTTCTCTTGGCTCCAGTTGAACACGTTGCGTCCACCAACCCTTCACACCCTCAGCTGTTGTAATCGCCTCATATACCTTATCGGGCGATACCTCAATCACTTGTTCCATCAAAATGTCTGGCATCTTCAGTCTCCTCTTGATTGGGAATCTTCAAATATTTAACTAACTGGTTAAATATTAGTTGAAGAGATAAATCTTGTCAAGCCGTTTCCCTAATACCAATTGACAAATGCTTGATACTTATGTAACATGGTAACAATATAACAATAGGAGTGGTAATGGCAGAAAATCAAAACAAAAAGAAAATCAAGATAGAGCGCGTTCAATTAGGCGTGCGGATGGAAAAGCGACTCGTCAAAGTCCTCAAAGCTATGGCGGAATATCACGATATGACTCTAGGCGATTTAATGGAAGGCATCATTCTGCATTCCCTCGAAGGCAATAGCCCCTTTGCGGAAGAATCCATCCAGCGCATCAACCAGTTCAAACAAATTTATGGTATGGAATACGACTCCACCTCAGCCCACAATTTTATCGAAGAAGAGGAATAAGCATCATGAACCACATTTCACACAGAACATCCATCACAGTCAATGCACCCATTGATGAAACGCTCCCCTTGTTCACCGCAAAAGGGGAATGCCTATGGATTGCCGATTGGAAGCCCATCTATGTGTATCCAGCCTCCGGCGAACCAATGACAGGTATGATCTGGAAAACCTTAAGCCATGACGAAAACCCGACGGATGACATCTGGATCACGACCAATTACGACACCCAGCAACACACCGCCTCCTACGTCAAGGTCACACCCAACACCCTCGTTACCCATGTCGACATTGACTGCACAGCCATTGACAATACAAAAACACAAGTTCAAATCACCTACACCCTCACCGCACTCAGTCCCCTCGGTCAGCCACACATCAAGAAGCTAACCAAACCCCACTACGACGCATGGATACAATCATGGGAAAAAGCCGTCAATCACTACCTCCAACACGGCGAACGGGCTACGGCTGACTAATCAATCGGAAATACGGAACTGACTCATTTAGAGTTCATCTCATCACTGGGACTCGCTGAGGAAAACGCACATCACATTAGCATCATTTCATTTGTCTGGGAGGCTATAATGGCTCAGGACTTGACAAACTAGTCGACTGGTCATATAGTAACGATATGGCAAAGAACAAAAAGCGAGAAATTTTACAACAGGGTTTTGATGTGATGTATGCGAAGGGATACCATGCCACCAGCGTCCAAGATGTTGCGGATGCCGCAGGAATCCCAAAAGGCTCGTTTTACCATTACTTCAGGACGAAGGAACAATTCACGCTTGATGCGATGAGGTTGTATACAGATTTGGTCTACCAAGAAATGGAACAAACCCTGACCGATACTAGTCTGCCTCCCCTCAAACGGATTCTGAAGTTGTATCAGGATCGTATGAGTTATTATCAATCGCATAACTATCAGTTAGGGTGTTTTGCCGGAAATCTCACCCAAGAAGTTGCAGATACAAACGAAACTTTGCGTTTGGCTGTCGATGCATTTTTCCTCAAGAATAGAGCGTTAATCGTTGATTGTTTGGATAAAGCTCAAAGAAATGGTGAGCTACATGGCAATCATAATACGGAGGACATGGCGGAATTTATCATCAGTAGTTACGAAGGCGCATTGCTCAGAATGAAATCGATGCAAAACGCAAAACCACTGGAGATATTTCAACAATTTCTGGAGCAATTATTGTCATAATATTTTTTTCGCAAATACTAGTCGACTGGTCGACTTTTTACGATTGTGCAACACGAAACATTGCTTGAGGAACAAACCAAATAATCATTCGTTCTTACTATCCACCCAATCAAGTTAGGAGATTCAAAATGAATTCAGCTCAAACCTTCACCCTTCCCACCGACCAAGAAATAAGCGGGATGCCGGCAGAATCGCGTCAATTATGGCAAAACAAAAAACTTGTCCATGATTTTTTCACACGCATAATAAACGAGCGTGACCTGACAGCCGCAGATCGTTATCTGACGGAAGGGTACATCCAACGCAATCCCGGCATAACCACTGGGCGAGAGGGTTTCAAGACGTATTTCACCAACTTGTTTAAGCGGTTTCCACAGACAACCCTTCATATCGTGAAGGTTTTAGCTGAAGGGGATGAAGTTGTGACCTATTGCGAATATCGTTTCGCTAGTCGTCTGATGACTTTAAAAATGAAAACAATCGATATTTGGCGGATTGAAGACAATTTAATCGCTGAACATTGGGATGCAGTCGAAGGCTATGGCATAAGCGATCGCCTATTATTGTCTCTTCAATCACGACCCAATAACACCAATTCATGGTTTGTGGTGAATTAATGGGCGCAATAAGCGGATTAACTAGGGATGCCATTGAAGACGCGATAAACTTCAGGGTGACAAAACCCCAACAAGGGGAGTCCCATTGATGGGGCTTCCAATTCTGTTGAGCTGGACGGACAGAGTCGAAGCGATTGCGCCTCTAGCGAACAAAACATCCTACTCAAAAAGCATTGCAGTGCTGGAAACATTGTATCGTTTGCCCTCAGGGGGACCAGCTAGCACCTCGCCAAGCGTAGCCACCAAAGACTGCAAATGCTCAGTTGCCAGATGGGATATTAATACACTCTCGTCCGCATACTCTTCCAGTAACAAGAAGGTGTTCGGTTCGCCCATAGACCGCACCAATTCATAGCGACTAACCCCCTCTTCTTTGAGTGTAGCCTCAATCGCGTGGTTAATTTCGCCTAAAAATTGGTCGACCTTATCAGGTTGTATAGATACCTTTCCAATTAAGAGAATCATGGATGACACAGTCCTTTCCATCACCATCCTGCCTTAAGCCTCTATAATGATGATAAATCATTGGGAAATGGGACAATAGTGAAGTAAGGCTCAAAGGGAGAATGTCATTAGTCATATTCTCTTAGCCTGGAGGCAAGCAAAATCCATCACCAACGGAATTTGTCCAACAAGGGATATTAAAAATAGGTGAGGCACCATGAGACAGCCAGCAACCAAGCCGTAGTCGCTAGGCGCAGGTGGTGAGATTTAAGTCTTGTCCGCTACTGTGCCTCTGTTCAGAAGTAATTTTACACTCGTTTACTAACTAGAAACATTACGACCAAATAGTTCCCAAAATCTGCACCTCTTTCGATTAAAAATCTTTGTGGCTCTCGCTTTATGATATGATATGTGTATTGTTATAGCGCTGAGGTGTGTGATGCAAACTCGTGTACTTCTGAAGCTATCTTTCGCTCTGATACTACTCTGTTGTATGGTTACATCTGCTCAGGATATTCCTTTTATCACGCCTGATGAGCCTGTATTGGTTGAAGTTGTTGGGGAATCTTTATCCAATATAGCTTATGAAACAGATCAGCCTGTGACGTTACGAATAATTGCACGTAGTCTTTCAACGGTCGATCCGCTCATACGCGCCCTTGGTACAGGTGGTACAGTTTTAGCAGTAAATGATAATCATGGATCTTCGCTATCTCTGGCACGGATTGATGCGCTGATTGAACTTGAGCTAGAACCTAGTGTAATCGTCATCCAAGTTCGGGATTCTTCTGGTGTAGAAAGTGGTATTGTGTCTGTCATGATCGAAGAGGACCCCGTGGCACAAGCGACTGGAACGCCCGCTAATCCTATGGGAATTACACTAACAAGTGCTAATCTACGTAGCGGACCAGGGACGGACTATGATCCGCCTATAGGGCTTATTCCTGCCGATGAAGATGTTGAGATTATTGCGGTGGACCCCACTGGAGACTGGCTTAAAATCAGATATTTGGATCGCGAATCTTGGATTCGTGCGGATCTAGTACAGACATCGGTCGATCTGTTTACAATGCCAATTGTTGCTGTACCACCACCCACTCCAGACACAACCAGTACACCTACATTTGAAGAAGAACCCTATAATCCACCTTCCGACCGGACGCAAATCCCGCCACAAGCGATCCGGCTATCGAGTGGAATTGGCATGACCACCGATCGACTTTTGACTGAGGGGCGTATGGAAGTAGAAGGTTATTGCACCAATTGGGGAACGGTACCATCTTATGATGATGCCAACTGGTATTGTGATGATCTTCAGCTGACACCTGAGCATTTTGATTCTATTTGCCACGAAACCTACCGAAACCCTTATGCCTTCGCATTACAAGTCGGGACTGATGTTCCTGCCTTCAGCTGGTCATGCTTTATACACCCAGATTTTCTAGTGCTACCTGTGCGACAACCGGCTGTCGGTGAACTCGCCCGGGTTTTCACTCCCAGCGGTTACACAGTGCGCATTCGAGAAGAACCAGACAACAGTCTCGAACCCATCGGGTATATCGGAGATGGCGGGATAGTCAGAATTCTAGAAGGCCCACGTGATATAGCCAATACATATGTATGGCGTGTTCGGGCAACAAGCCTATTTACTCTAGAGTCGGTTGACGGTTGGATTGCAGGCGCAATACAAGTAGATCCCTTTCGTGGATTCCCTATCCTATGGCCACTTATAAAACCATAAGGAATCGTAATGAAACGACTGATTGCAATTTTGTTATTATTAGTAATTCTCTGCATACCTGTTTCAGCGCAGGATGACATGGCGACTATAATTAATCAGATTTGTACGGAAATCGAGAACGACATCGAAATACCTTCTCGCTTCTTCTGTCGCCCCCACCTGAGAACACGGGCTCAGATAAAGTCGGGGGAACTTGATTTACCGCCGCTACTAGTACCTGACGAAATCAATAGAAGGTCTGAAGAATACGAGGCGCGGTTCTCTATACTTGAACCGCTTCCAAGGCATGTGGCATCGGAATCTGTACAAAGGCAACTTGAAGCCAACTTGACAACGCTGTCGCATGACATCGGTTTCTTCCTCGATGAAATGGACGGTATCTTAGCACAATACATCCCAATTATGCGAATGGCAGATCAAGTAGAACCAGCACTGATATCCTATTTGAATCGACTTCCAGTTGGTGATATGAAATCGCGTGTCGGTCATTTGAGGATTAGCACCAGAGTGTTTTGGAGTATCTACGACGCGTGGCAGGCGAAGCGCAGAGTCCTAGTTACGATTCAGCAAAGGATTGCAAATGAGGATTTAGTCATTTTGCAGACCACAGCATCTAACGATGATCGTTCAAGTGTTGACCAATCCGATAACACTACAGAAATGCTTGATGTACCAGTAAATGTAACGGGTACTGATGGCAATCCAGTCGATGCGATATTGAATTCTGCCCCCGATTCCGATGATTTCGATGGCGATGGCGTTCCCGATGCTCAAGATCAATGCAAAAACGAAATAGGTACACCACCCGATGGTTGCCCTTCAGCCCCCCAGCCAATACAGGTTGAACCTTTGGTACCGGCAACGACTCGCTGGTTGGTACGTAGTTCTGAAGGTGACTTGAGTGAAGCCATTTGTGGATTATCAATGATTGAACGGCTGGGAGGCAATTCAGCGCGTTACACTCACGTTGCCACTGATGCAAGCGGGCGTTTCTGGCGTTGGGAAACGATCCTGACATGGAAAGATCCCATGGAGGTAGGTGACGAAATACACATCGAAGTTACTACCTCGCCAGCTACATGGCAAGGTGATGGGACGATTGATGATGCAGATCGCGGTGCTCCAGTTGGAGCAAGTATATCAGCACGGGGAGACCAGGTTATTCTCCTCAATCCGCCGGATGTATTCGGTAACTCGGCAACTGGTGCCAGTGGCACAGTAAGATTCTTGCCAGTTGGAGGTGTCGATCAACTTGAATTCACCATTAGCGGTGGAGACAGCGGCGGATGTGCTGGTGTGTTGAACTATTATACTTTGACTCCCAGCGAGTAGGTCCACCATTACTGATGATGAAATATGGCGTTCATCTTCCCAATTTCGGTGCGTTTGGCGACCCCCAAACACTCGTTGACCTCGCAAAAGAAGCAGAGCAAGCAGGCTGGGATGGGTTCTTCCTGTGGGATCATCTCTTGTTTTGTGAGCTAGATAAAAATGCCCATGCCGACCCATGGATGACACTTTCTGCGATTAGCGTCCAAACCACAACCATCTCGATTGGTACAGTGATTACCCCGCTGGCACGTCGTCGCCCATGGAAGCTGGCGCGTGAGACCGTGACACTCCAGAATCTATCAAAGGGTCGGCTCATTCTTGGTGTTGGCTTGGGAGACCCGGTGGAATGGGAGTTTCGTTTCTTCCATGAGGAAACCGATCCGAAAATCCGCGCCAACAAACTAGACGAAGGACTCGACATACTCACGGGCTTATGGACAGGCGAACCCTTCAGTTATCAGGGGACGTATTACCAACTCGAGGAGATGACATTTTTACCCAAGCCCATCAAACCGATCCCGATTTGGGTTGGCGGCTACTGGCCTCACAAGAAACCCTTTCAACGTGGTGCGCGCTATGATGGCATGTGTCCCGGTAAGGTCGATGGTGCGCTCTCAACAGAGGATTGGCAAAACATCATCGCCTATATCAAACAACATCGCACGAAGGAGACCCATTTTGATTGGGTAGGCGGTGGACAAACACCCGAAAATCCGAGTGAAGCACAAGCAACTATCCAACCCTATGCTGAGTCGGGTATCACATGGTGGCTAGAAGACATCAGCCCACTACGGCTAGGAATGGGGTGGGGAGACTTATGGAAACCGTGGGATGTTGAAGCACTGCGCGATCGCATCGTCGCAGGTCCACCACAGTAACACGAAATCTTAATGACCGATCAACAATGCTTCCAAATGACCCATCAACCGACAAGATGATGCGGTAAGATAAAGTCAAATTGACCTATTCTATGTGAGAAAGTGGTGAGCAGTGGAAGGCTTTGGCTTTTTAACGATTCTTATCGGATTAATCGGGGGTGTTTCAGTCGGGCTACAAACACCGATTGCCAATGCGATCGGGCAAAAAGTAGGCAGTGCATCGAGCAGTCTGTTTATTCACCTATCAGGCACCGTTTTCTCGCTGATTGCCTTAATTATCTATCGAGGGGAGAATATCCAAAATTGGCGAGAACTGCCGTGGTGGACCTATTTTGTGGGGTTGTTTGGAGTCATTCTTTACTTTAGCATCAACTTCACAATCCCGCGTATCGGCACCACTGCCGCAATCTCACTCATCATCATTGGGCAACTCGTGACAGGAATCGTCATCGATCATTTTGGCTTATTAGCGAACACGATTCAACCCATTGATGGCGGGCGTGTACTGGGTATACTCTTGCTTGTATTGGGGAGTTATTTAGTGATCCGCTGAGCGATGACAAGGAGAGATGAGAAGGCATCACAGCCGATATTGTTTGAAGATTACTTGTCTGCCAACAACACATCCAAATTCGCCAGCAAACCTGTCCAGCCTTCGTGATGAATATCGCGCACAGGCTCACTCGGCAACTGCTCATGAGACAAGGTGACTTCCGTTCCCGCTTCCACTTGGCGGAAATACACTGTCACCAGCGTCTCACCCGTTTCGATATCCGCCCCCACAAACGTCCACGTATACACCAGCTTCTTCGGCGGGTCGATGGTCTGATACACCCCTTCCACATGGAAGGCAGGACCATAGGGCGGTTGCAATTGAACTCGATACCGCCCACCCACACGGAAATCAATGTCAGCATGAGGCGATTCCACATGCGGACCACCCATCCACACCTTCACTAAATTCGGGTCCGCAAAAGCATGAAAAACACGTTCCGGTGTCGTCGCAAACACCCGCCTCATCGTCAACGAATGTCCAGAGGGAGTCGTCATTGATCGTCCTTATTTTCGACCAAATCCGCCAGCGCATCAAAACTCGCATCCCAAAATTTACGATAGACCCGCAACCAATCCATCGCGTCTTTCATTGGGTCAGCCACCAGCGTAAACCAATGCACACGCCCTTCTTTCCGTCGTTGAATCAGACCTGCATTTTCTAACACGCGTAAATGCTTCGAGATATTCGGCAAACTCGAATCAAACTGCGCCGCGATGTCCGTCACCTTCGCTTCACCCACCGTCAGATGCGCCAAAATCGCCCGTCGTGTCGGGTCCGCCAAGGCATGAAACGTCGTATCCAATTGCTCTGGAGATTGATAATTAACCATGTGGTTCAGGATAAGGTGGTTTGTGAGACTTGTCAACCACAATGATGACAGCCAACATTGCCTAGAAACTCGAAAATCTTGTATAGTGATAGACAAGCGCAACAGACATGATTCTGTCATTGGGGGACAGTCATGACTTCCAAACAATCACGTACAGATGCAAAACCGTCGCAACAGACTACATCCAACAAACGACCATCCCAAATCACATCACCCGATTCAGCCTCTATCCTCACGGACGTTGACTTGCTAGCCCGCAATCCACAATCGGTTCAAAAACTACAACGCATGATTGGCAATCAAGCAGTTCAACGCCTTTTGACGAAATCAGCCAAGCCCAAAAAACAAACCGCAAGTCCGACCATTCAACGCTACGAATCCCATGAACATGCCAAATTTGGCGATGTAGAGCATCTTCAATCCCCTGCCTATCAACCACAAGTAATTTATCCATCTCCAGCCTCCTATGTCGTTCCAGAAGGGGAAATGCCGGATGCAATTGCCAAACGTTTTGGTGTATCCAAAGACTTCTTGATCGCTCGCAATGCCTCAAAAATGAGAACATGGCAGAAAAATAATGGAAAAGGCACGCTCAGCGGTTTTAATGCCGGCATGACAATTGTCATCCCCGGTAAAACAGTAAAGCAACTGGCGAAAGAACAGGGCATCTCAGAAGACAAACTCCTCCAACATAATGCCGATAAAGTTAAGCAGTGGAAAATTCCGGGAACCGACACCGTCATTAAAGGCTTCGATCGCGGGGACCAAGTGAACCTCCCGTCCAATCAGTTGAAAGTCAATGGGGCAAATGGAGCAGGTCCCGATGGCAAACAGAAAACCGTCATCCTTCAAGGAGTCACCCTCACCTATGGGCAAATGATTGCCATGGGCGACTTCTTTGCGACACCAGAAGAGATGCGGAACGCCAAGCCAGAAATACTCAAAGAACTCAAGGCACTCCTAGAAAAAGAGGCACAATCGCCCGGTTCAGTCTCCAGTGATGACTGGCAAAAAGCCACCAGTGGGAATTATCTGAAACTGGCACAAGACAATTCGACCCACTTCGCGCCATCCGACTCCAAACTCACACCACCCACCGCCAATAGCGGGCGCGATCATAAATCCGCGTGGCAACAGCATCATCAAGCCGCTCTCATCTTAGCCCAACAAAATAAACGCGATGAAGCTCTTGCTACCAATGCCTTTGGCGATCATTTCCTCACCGATGCTTTTGCCTCTGGGCATATCTTCAATAAAGAAGATGTGATGAACCGCTTCGAGCAAGCCTTTGCCCAAAAAGATGTGCAAGAAGCGTTTTTTGGTGCTGTTGCCAAAACCGCGTGGGCAGATTCCAAAGTCTCAAGTATGCTATCCAAACATGAAACTGTAGAGTGGAAAGGCGGATTCTTCCGACCCAATATAAACAGTGAGAGTCGTTTCAAATCGCTACTGGAAGCCATCTATGATGATAGTGACGGTAAACAAACCTTGTTGAGTGCCGTGGCGAAAATCATTCATGATGATTTAAATGAGAATGGTGTGGAGGTTGCGAATGCTCAAGGCGATACCTGGATGATGCAAGGTGATGGACATCTGAATGCCACGAGTTTAGCCATCGGACAGAAAGCCGTCGCCCAATCGCAAGCCAATATCCTCAACACGCTAGGCGCAGTGGGTCCACTCAAAATAGATCAACTCTTTAAAGCCGTTTGGGACTATGTGCCACGACCCACCAAAAGTAGCGAGGCGCTCATACAAGAAAAAATCAAAACCTTCTCCGATCCAAGCAATGCCGACACGCACACTGCCGCCGCCAAGGTCATCACAGACGAGATTGAGACTATTGTTAAAGAGCTAGTCGAACGGAAGAAACTCAAAAAAGCCTAACAGTCCCCCTCTCTTTTGGAGAGGGGCTAGGGGTGAGGTTTATATCCTCTCTGTTTAAATCTTTTTCAACTTTCCCTCTGCGTCCTCCGCGTCTTGGCGGTTCACACCTCCCCGACGCACCGACACCATGAAAATCCCCACCGTCGCCAACGTCAAGCCCACCAACTCCACTGCCGAAATCGTCTCCCCCAAAAACACCCACGCTAAAATCGCAATCTGCACCAGCATCGTATTATTAATCACGCTCGACTCCACCGCCGATAACGTTCTTAAGGTGTGATTCCACAAGGTAAACGCAAACGCCGTATTCACCACCGCCAGCCAGATGACAATCCCCCACGCCGTCAATGAAAGAATCGGCATGCCTTCCACCGCCACACCCGCCACCAGCATGATGGATGAACCAATCCCCATGCTCACCAAGGTCACTGTCAAGGCAGGCAAACTCAACTCTCGATTCACCGAGCGACCCAGCAATGCCCCGCCCGAATTCGCCAGCACCGATGCCACCCCAATCGCCATGCCCAACACCGTCGCCTCTGGAAAATCAAAGGGATGAAAATAAATCAGCACCCCAGCAAGGAATACCCCAATCCCCAGCCACTGACTCGGCTTCGGAATCTCTTTCAACAGGGGAATCCCCGCCAATGCCACCACCACGGCTGAGAAATTCAACATCAAACTAAACGTAATCGCAGGCAACTCGTCCAAAGCAAGAAATTGCGTCCCCTGCGTCAGCGTATAATAGACCACCCCCAACACAGCGAGGATTCCCCATTGCCGTCGGGACAACTGTCGAATCGGAGCTAAGCCACCGCGTCGCCATGCCACTGCCAGCAAAATCCCAAACGCCAGCGTATAACGCAAACCCGCAAACGTCAGCGGCGGGATATCGTTGTCATCCAATCCAATTTTGATAAACACCCACGAGGTGGACCACAAAAAGGTCACAAACAGAGCTTGCAGAAGAGCCTTGCGATGAGAGGACATACTAATGCACCTTTCGGGTTACGTTGAATAGCAACACAAACTATTCAACAATCTCCCCCCTCCGGGCTTTTATCCCCTTAGGTGCATCGTTTTCACGCTAGCGACGCTCGGTCACAGACCCACCCAATAGTAGCGGAACCCTAGTCGCTCGATTGCTGTTGCTAGGAGTATAACATATGACAACAAAAAACTCTCAACATGCAAATCCGAGTCCTCTTTAGCGTACGACCAACCCTAGCCGCATGCTTTGAGCATCTGGCTGATACTCATATTTTGAACACCTCACAGACGCGATTTCCTAGCTAAAATAAATGAATTTCAACAAAATGCTTGACTATCACATTGCGTGATACCTTAGCGTAGATGTAGCGAGCAAGGCAGGAGGTAACGATGTTTTTGACAGGGGAATTCTCACGGATTGCACGGGTGAGTAAGCGTCAACTGCAATACTACGATGAGATTGGCGTATTCAAACCCGCCCATACCGACCCACAAACGGGCTACCGCTACTACAGCGCGAAGCAACTTCCCCGTCTCAACCACATCCTAGCGATGAAAGACTTGGGCTTATCCCTCGATCAAATCCGTCGCATGTTAGATGACGAGGTGAGTGCCGATGAGATTCACGGCATGTTGTTGATGCAACAGGCACAACTGGAGCAACAACTCCTCGACGATATGCAACGCTTCCGCCGTATCGAAGCACGCCTGCGGAATCACTTGCAAGAGACGGCATCTTTGCCTGATGTAGTGATGAAATCGACCCCAAAGATCGACATCATCTCAATCCGTCATCGAATCACCACTGATAACGGATGGCACTTTTTTGGTCAGCTGATGCATGCATTGCCCCAACAAGTGGATATGCGACAACTTGGACACATGATGCTCATGGCAAATGTCGATGAATTCTTGACTGAAAATATCGAAATCGAATTCGCCTTTGTCGTGGAGGGAAACATGCCGGATAGTGTCGTTCTTAAGGATGATCTCGTTCTCACCAAGCGTGAGTTACCAGCCATCCCCCACATGGCAACCATCGCTCACATCGGACATCCGCAAACAGCCAGTATCCCCTATGGTGTGCTGGGGACATGGATAGAATCTAATGATTATCGCATCGCAGGTTTCCAGCGCGAAGTCTTCATCGAAACACCTGCTTCAGGCAATGCCGATGAGACGGTCATGGAACTCCAAATCCCTGTCGAAAGAATCAATCCCGACCCCTTGCTTCCGCTCATTCGTTTAGAAAGCTAAGGAGAAACACACTATGAAAGTCATTGAATCCCTTCAAATCAATGCACCTGCCAGTGAGGTTTGGCATATCGTCGCCCACGAATTTGAAAACGTCTCCAAATGGGCAAGTGATGTTGATCATTCAGTGAAAGCCTCAAACCGCGCCATCTTAGAGGGAGCAGATGTCGGCGGGCGGGTCTGTCTATCAAAATACGGAGAAATTACAGAGGGCTTTATCCATTTTGATGAAGCAGGCATGACCTTCACTTATGATGCCGAAGGCGGTGCTGTGCCATTTTTCATCAAACGCACGAAAAACACAACGAAAGTTGAACCAAAAGGCGACCATACCTGTATCGTCAGCATTGGTCCAGAGGTGGAATTCTTACCGATAATCGGTCTCATCGTGCGCTTCCCCATGCAGATGTTCATGCGTACTGTCCTCAGAAACACCCTCGAAGAATTGAAACATTACGCAGAAACAGGCGAAGTCCATCCACGTAAAGCACAAGCAATTGCAAAAGCACGCCACACAGCAACCGCCAACTAACATTCAATCACTTAAGGGAAGGTCATCTTGCACCTTCCCGTATACTCACCAGTTGGATAGTGAAATACACTGCATCGCATAACCCCATTATGCTTTTCGTGTTTCAACAAATACCTTCACGTCTCGAAGTCGGAGTGATACAGAAAGCGAATCAACCATGGGAGAACTATTGGAATCAGTCGATATAATATCCGTAGCGAAACCCCTCGCGGTTGCCACGGCGTATCTCGGCTTTATCACAGGTATGCTCTACTTAGTGGGCGGAATTTTGTATGACATATTCATCACCCACACTGTCAATCGACGCTCAGCCATGCGTTTCGTCGTGTTGCTCCCCATACGCCTGTTAGTCCTCATCGTGATGCCGCTTACATTCGCAACATTTGGATTTATAGTGGGAGCGATTGGAGCCTTCCTCAACAACCTAGTTGTCGGTTGGCTTGCATAAACACTGCCATTGAACATATCATCAAAGTCAAACATTAAGAGCATCCAAATAGACCTTAAATCGAATTTGGAGAATTCATGATGAAAAAATACATTTTGCTTCTGCTTTTACTTGCAATAATGATGTTACCAACACTTAGTTTCGCACAAGATGAGTCCTGCCCAGAGCTTGCAACAACAGCCTTCCAAACCATGGTCTCAAGCTGTCGTCTCGCAGGTCGGAATCAAGTGTGCTATGGCAATGGTCTTGTCGAAGCGACCTTCACCGAAAATCCATCCGACACGGAGTTCGATAAACCCGGCGATGTTGCCGATGTATTTCAACTCGAAAGTCTTCGCCTACACCCGATGGATACACAAGCCGGCACATGGGGCATTTCCCTCATGAATCTCCAAGCCAATTTACCAGACACTGTACCCGGACAAGCAGTCACATTCCTCCTTTTTGGAGATGTGGAAGTACAAACCGAAATCATCAATTTATCGACCATGCAAGAGGAAACACAGGGACATCAAGCCTATTATTTCCGCACCGGAGTCGGTGATGCCCCTTGTACCGAAGCACCCCACAGTGGCATCCTGATTCAAACACGAGAGGGTATTGGAGAAATCAATGTTACGCTCAATGATGTCG
>JANQRM010000655.1 GCA_028284565.1 Anaerolineae bacterium
CTAGCTATACCCAAAACACCCGTGCTTCCTATCCCATTACACATATTCCAAACATCGTTAGAGAAGGTAAAGGTGGACATCCAAACAACGTCATTTTCCTCACGGCTGATGCGTTTGGTGTACTCCCACCCGTTAGCAAACTAACCCCTGAACAAGCTATGTACCATTTCCTCAATGGTTACACAGCGAAAGTCGCTGGAACGGAGCGCGGGGTCACTGAACCACAAGCGACCTTTAGTGCCTGTTTTGGTGAACCTTTTATGCCACTGCATCCAGCACGCTATTCCGAGTTGCTGGGCGAGAAGATACGACAGCATGGCAGTGATGTCTGGTTGGTCAATACAGGCTGGACTGGGGGTCCGTATGGTGTCGGTAGTCGAATTAAGTTGAGCTACACACGTGCGATCATTCGGGCAATTCTCGATGGTTCACTAAGGCAGGTTGAAACGATCCAAGAACCCTACTTCGACCTATTTGTTCCGGTGAGTTGTCCCAATGTTCCGGACGAAGTGTTATCACCAGGTGAAACATGGACGGATAAGGATGCCTACGATACGAAGGCAAAAGACCTTGCGAAACGCTTTGCGACCAACTTTGAGAAATATGCCGATCAACTATCGATGGAGGTAGCATCTCTGGCTTCAAACTAGGTGTATCATAACAATCTATACCTCACAAAGCAGAGAGCGTTCTACGACTTTAGTGTCATGTCGACGATAGAAGAACCATCAGTCATCCTTAATGTACAGACATGACATTCATCAGCAAAAGATACGCTCTCTGTCACTACGTCTGATAATTCACCTCATTCATAATAGAGTCAAAGAAGGAGTTGCAACTGTCGTTTGGTGACCGCTTTTTATTGAAAGGATTTTGCTAATGAATAACATCTTGGTCACTTACGCGAGTAAATATGGTTCTACTAAAGAGATTGCTGAGGCAATTGGGCATAAACTTCAAGACTTTCCTAGCCTCTCTGTCGATGTAATGCCTGTCAAAGATGTACATACACTCGATAATTATGATGCAGTGATCTTCGGTAGTGCAGTCTATATGGGGAAGTGGATGGATTCTGCTAACTCATTTATTGAAACACATAAAAAGGCATTAGCACAACACCCTGTCTGGCTGTTTTCAAGTGGTCCAACAGGGCAAGGTGAAGCCAAGTCCCTCACGAAGAATTGGGAGTTTCCAGACGAACTCGCCGCCACGATAGCCTATATCAACCCACGTGAAATCATGGTCTTTCACGGGAAACTCAATCCAAGTCAATTGAATCTATTTGAAAAGCTCATCATCAAAATGGTGAAAGCAGAAACCGGAGATTATCGAGATTGGCACCAAATTATCGATTGGGCAGAGCGCATTGCCAATGAAGTTCTGGATATCTCTCGCGATTTTTGGGTCAGTCCCCGCCCCTATGAAATCTAGCCTATAACAAAGGTTGAGATAAAGGCAAAACAGTATGTTGCTCGAGTTGAAAGACTTGAAACTCAGTCGGTCATACGGAGTTCGCTACTGGTCACCACAGTCCAGAAACTATGCAACAGTGGATGCTTTATTCACAGCATTGGTTGAAGGATGGCGAGTCAGCTCTATCGTTCATCGAACTCAACACTGGTTTGCTGGCAACAATCGACGGGTCAAAATTTTCGTCTTTGAGCTACATCGAGGCTCACGCCAGATGCGTATGCCAGTGGTCAACAATCCAGTTTTGGAACGGCTATTGATGAATCCGACGTTCATCATCCAAAAACGGACTCGTGAAAAGCAAGCACGCGACTCAAAATGTAAGAGCTTAATTGTGCTACCGCAACAAGCGCTAGCTGTCGCCACAACCTAACTTGCAGATGATTTTAGGGACGGAATACGTCCCATTTGTAGCCACGTGCGATTTATATGTTACCGAAAGGAAAGGGTGAGAATATGTGTGCAGATGTCTTGGTCATTGGTGGTGGGATAACCGGGCTGATGGCGGCACAAGCTCTCCAGCGCGCCAAGGTGGTTCCACAAGTTGTTGAAAAGGAAGCACAAGTCGGCGGACGCTTAGCCACATTGGAAGCCAAAGCTGATTATGGCACACAATACTTTTCCTGCGGGAACGAAACCTTCAAATCCCATGTTGATACTTGGCTGAGGGATAAGATGGTGAGTGAATTAAGCCATGATGGCTATCGCGGAAGTCTCTTCGCTACCACATCAAAAAAGTCACCAATCTATTTTGCAAAAGGAGGGATGGCACACTTAGCGCAATATCTGGCAAAATCGGTCTTCCGCCTCAATCTCGGTACAAAAATCGACTTACTCTTTCCGAAGGGAGATCACTGGATTGCACGAGATACTTTGGCGCGGGAATACAAAGCACAAATGGTGTTACTGACTCAGCCAGTTCCACTCGCTTTGAAATTGTTAGAGCGGTCACATATTGATATACCTGCAACACTGCTGGAACGTTTGGAGCGGGTTCATTATCGCAAATGCTTGACAGCTATTTTTGAAATGGAAGATACACCCGAACTCTTAGATGGGGCGACAGCTTTCCAGAATCCTTATGATGATATTGCTTGGATTATTGACAATCAGTCCAAAGGGTTATCTGGACAGGGGCATTATCTGACAGTGCAATGTGATTGGGTCTACAGCAATAAACATTGGAATGAAGCGGATGATGTAATTCTCTCCGATATTCAAGAGAACCTGAAGTCACATCTCAAGTCTGGCACAATTCGCTCATCTCAACTCAAGCGCTGGGATCATGCTATCACAGCCACCACGTATCCCTTTGATTATTTAGTCGCGTCAGAAACACCCCCACTCGCATTTGCGGGGGATGCCTTTGGTGGACGAGGCGGTGTTGAAGGGGCAATCTTATCAGCCTTGGCTGTTGCTGATCGTCTGGCAGAAATAGCAGACAATCAACCCACGCCCTAATAGCTCGTTGACAATTTAGAGAGAAAACAATATCCCATCAAAAAGCGACCTAACTCACTGAGCAGGTCGCTTTATACGGGAGAAAATGGGAACTACCTAACAGCCAACATATCGAGTTTATTTTCTTCTTCCCAGACTCGTTTCTTGACATGGACGATACTATCGGGATTTAGTGAAATCGAGTCGATTCCCGCTTGCACCAAGAATGCCGCGAACTCAGGATAATCACTGGGAGCTTGTCCACAAATCCCCACTTTGGTATCGGCTTGGTGAGCGGTCTCAATTAAGTCGCTTATCATGAGTTTCACCGCTTCATTGCGTTCATCAAACAAGGAAGCCAAGATAGTTGAGTCGCGGTCAACGCCCAAGACCAATTGGGTCAGGTCATTTGAGCCTATCGAGAAGCCATCGAAACGATCGGCAAATTGCTCAGCAAGTAAGATATTGGATGGAATCTCTGCCATGACATAGATTTGCAAGCCGTTGTCGTCACGCTTCAGACCATATACCTCCAACACTGTCAAGACTAACTCCGCTTCTTGGATTGTCCTACAGAAGGGGATCATGATAACGACATTATCGAGTCCAATCGTTTCGCGTACACGCTTGATTGCTTTACATTCGAGTGCAAAAGCCTCCCGATACAATTCATGAACATAGCGAGATGCACCTCTAAAACCGAGCATCGGGTTGGATTCTGACATTTCAAAGGAAGCCCCGCCAATCAAATCGGCATACTCATTCGTCTTAAAATCACTCATGCGAACAATGACAGGCGAAGGGTATTGGGAAGCAGCAATTTTTGCAATTCCCCTTGAGAGTTTGTCAACGAAATACTCTGCTTTGTCCTCGTAGCCGTAGGTCAGCTTCTCGATTACTCGCTGAACCGAGGTATCGGTCAAGCTATCAAAACGAAGCAGTGCCATCGGATGAATTTTGATGATACTGTTGATAATGAATTCCATCCGCGCGAGACCGATTCCTTCACAAGGGAGTCGCCACCAGCGGAACGCACCCGAAGGTTCAGCGATATTCATCATAATTTGTGTCTGGGTCTCAGGGACAGTATCCAGTTCAATCGCTCTGGCTTCATAGTCTAAGATACCCGCATAGACCCGACCTTCATCGCCTTCTGCACACGACAACGTAATATCTTGATGATGATTCAGCATTTCTGTTGCCCCACCTGTGCCAACAATGGCAGGTACACCGAGTTCTCGACTAACAATTGCCGCGTGGCAGGTTCGCCCACCATAATCAGTGATAATGCCCTTTGCTCGCTTCATGATGGGAACCCAATCGGGGTCTGTCATCCCTGTTACAAGAATGGAGCCGTCTTCAAATCGGTCAATTTCGCTCACATCTTTGATGAGACAGACCTTTCCTGTGGCAATCGCTTGACCAATGCTAATGCCAGTAAGTAGGCAAGTGCCTTTCTCAGTTAATTGATAGGTGTAAAAAACATTCTCCGATTGTTGGGATTGTACCGTTTCTGGGCGGGCTTGGACGATGAAGAGGGAGTTCGTATCCCCATCTTTTGCCCATTCGATGTCCATGGGGTATCCGTAGTGTTGCTCAATCTGACTTGCCCAGCGTGCCAACAACAGGATTTCATCATCTTCCAAGACATAGGCTTGTCGCTCATCAAATGGCGTGTCGATATTTTTTACGGTATTGCTTCCGCCTGTAGCATAGATAAGTTTCTTCTCTTTTGCTCCCAATGTCTTGTCGATAATCGGCTTGAGATGTGGTTTATCGAGGAGTGGCTTAAAAACCGTAAATTGGTCAGGCGTGACCGAACCTTGCACCACATTTTCGCCTAAGCCCCAAGCACCATTGATGATGACGACATCAGGGAATCCCGATTCGGTATCAATCGTGAACATAACCCCCGATGAGGCTTTATCTGAACGAACCATCTTTTGCACCCCGACTGAGAGCGCGACTTGGAGATGGTCAAAGCCTTGGGTCTCTCGATAGCTGATGGCGCGATCGGTGAACAACGACGCAAAGCATCGACGGCAAGTTTCCAATAACTCACGGTCTCCAGCAATGTTGAGGAAAGTCTCTTGCTGACCGGCAAAACTCGCTTCGGGTAAATCTTCGGCAGTCGCACTGCTTCTGACTGCAACATCCACGTGTTCCATATCATAATACTGACACAACTGATGATAGGCATCTGTAATGGCTTGTTGCAGTGTGGGTGGAAACTGTGATCCTAAGAACAAACGACGGATAGCCCGTCCAGTCGTACTCAGTGATTGATGACCTTGGTGGTAATCATCAAGGTAACGTTTAATTTCAGCTGTTAAATCGTTGAATTGAACGAATTCCCAATAGGCTTGTGCTGTTGTGGCAAAGCCATACGGAACGGCAATGCCTTTTCCCCCTAGAACACTGACCATTTCCCCAAGTGAAGCGTTCTTTCCTCCGACGATGGGGACATCTTCTGAACTTAAGGTATCAAACCAGCGAATCAATGAATCTGACATTTCTATACATCCTTTCAATTGTCGGACGCATATAAGGAGACACTTGCCTCCTACTTTCACTATGACAAAAATTGCTGTCAGAGGGAACTGCAACTTGTCATCAATTGAGCATGATAAACAGCAAAATCGTCAACAAGATTGCCCCCAACTTCAAGAGTGAGTAGCATGCCATTCAACTAGGAAAGCAATGAGGAATCTCACTAACCTATGGGAATTAATCGACCTAAAATGAAGTTAAATTAAAGGATGGCAAATGATGAACGCTAATCAAAATACCTACAGAATTGATGCTTTACTTCCACCAGAGATTGCCAGCCGCGCAGAGGATGTCGGGGTTGCTAAATCCAGTATTTCGTTCACAAGAACCTTGATTTTAGGCATCTTAGCTGGTGCGTTTATTGGGCTAGGGGCAGTCTTTGCGACTACCATCGCAACAGGAACCGGCGGAAGTTTACCTTATGGTGTTTCGCGCTTACTGACTGGATTGGTCTTTTGTTTAGGGCTGATTCTCGTGGTTGTGGCTGGAGCAGAGCTTTTCACAGGAAATAACCTCATTATCATGGCATGGGCGAGTCGTAAAATCAGCACATATGCCTTAGTTCGCAATTGGGTCATCGTCTATCTTGGTAATTTTATTGGGGCGGTGATGACCGCGTGGCTCATCTTTTTGTCACAACAACATACTTTTAATAATGGAGAAGTTGGACGCACTGCACTCCTTATCGCCAATGCGAAAGTTAGCTTGGGATTTGGGCAAGCCGTCGTGTTAGGAATCATGTGTAATGCACTCGTTTGCTTGGCAGTGTGGTTGACACTAGGGGCGCGCACAACAACTGATAAAATCCTTGCGATTATTTTTCCAATTACGGCTTTCGTTGCGATGGGTTTTGAGCATAGTATTGCAAATATGTACTTCATTCCGATTGCTCTTTTTATCTCTGGATTCGACCCCAGCTTCGTCACGTCTGTTGGCGTTG
>JANQRM010000665.1 GCA_028284565.1 Anaerolineae bacterium
ATCGTAATACGCAAGCCACCCCCATTAGAGAGTTGTGGGATATTTTGCACGGTTCCCTTACCAAATGTGACTTCACCGATGAGGGTTGCTACACCGGCATCTTGCAACGCGCCTGCGATGACTTCTGATGCACTTGCACTGAACTCATCCACGAGCAAGACGACAGGCACTTCAATGTCCATGAAATCGCCATTTGTACGTGTCACTTCCTCCGGTCCTGTGCGGGAGATTTGACGGAGTAAGACACCATCTTCCACAAAAGCACTACCAATCTCAATCGCAGATGCCAATGTACCACCCGGATTACCACGCAAGTCGAAAATCAAGCCATTGAGCGAGTTGACATTTAAGTCTTCGAGGGCTTCATCAAATTGTGGGCGCGATTGCGAGTTGAAATCTTGCATACTGATGTAGCCGATGTTGTCGTCGAGCAATTCATATTCCACATTGGGAATCTCGAAGCGGTCACGGACAATATCGTAGTTGATGAATTCTTCGCCCCGCTTGAAGGTGATATTCACAGATGTCCCTGCTGGACCCGGAACGATGGTTACAAGTTCGGCTTGGGTGATGCCAACGATATTTTCTCCATCTACTTCCCAGAAAATGTCACCACGTCGCACACCTACACCCTCTGCAGGTCCATTTGGGATAACGGAGATGACTTCAATTTCGCCTGTTTCTTCAATGGTGCGGATGGTCACACCAATGCCTTCAAATTCACCGGAGTAATTGGTGGCGTTCTCATAAAGTTCGGGAGCGATGTATCCACTATTGGGATCGTCAAGTGTATCAACCATGCCGCGAATTGCACCATCAACGAGGGTGTCTATCGGGATGGCATCAACATACCGATCTTGGATAATCTGATAGGCTTCCCAAAAGGCTTCAAAGGCTTGGTCGGTGTCACTAATCGCTACACGGCTTTGTGCTTCACTGGGAGAGGCAAGATTGCCGAAGGTGAAGCCTGCCGCGAATACCGCAAAGACCAGCAGAATCGTCTGGACTTTTTGGGCATGTTTGTTGAAAAATTGCATTAGGTTTGCCTTACTTTTGTCTGATAGGACTCATCATTACTATTATAGAGTATCATAACCATATTGCAGAAAAATAAAAGAAGTCTAAGAGTTTAATTGGAGAAACCGAGTAGGTTCAGTATGTGCAAGCTATTCTTTTCGGTCTGGCTTGGGTGATGCTCTCGGTTGGTATGCCGAATTTATGAAGCTCAATAGAGGTTTGTCAACCTGACAGGTTTAACTTCACAATGCCTCAGTCTCGATTCAAACACTCCTAGTCAAAAATGACGATTTACATTTCTTTTCCCTAACATTTATCACCCTAGTACATGATACAGGCTGATATAATAAAAAGGGCGACATGGACACACATTCGATATAATAATACCTCTCCATCGCACAATTCCTGAGGAGGTGCTTATACAAGTTCTGTTTCAAACAGTCAATCTATATCGAGGGGCAAAACAAGTTATGAATAACAATCAAGATAATGGTCGGTATGTCGGTGCAGTAATATTGATCGGCTTGGGTGTCATCTTCTTGCTAGATCAGTTTGTTGATTTCAGTTTTGTTGGCGCACTTTGGCCCTTTCTGATTATCTTACCGGGGCTGGTATTTCTTGCAGGTGCATGGACAGGTGGCGAGAAAAGCATTCAGTTGGTGTATCCTGGCATGATGATCACCGTCACAGGCGCGATCTTATTGGTTCAGAATATCACGGGACGATTTGAAAGCTGGGCATATGCTTGGGCGTTGTACCCAGCATTTGTAGGAATATCGATGATGTTTGTTGGGCGACGTATGCATCACGATAAGACAACGACCGATGGTCGCCGGGTTTTGTATACAGGATTGATTCTATTTGGAGTATTTGCTGTCTTTTTTGAAGGATTCATCTTTGGTGGTTTAGGTAGC
Source organism: Anaerolineae bacterium (assembly GCA_028284565.1). The sequence goes on from JANQRM010000665.1 coordinate 1,932, forward strand.
ACGTTTGGTCGCTTTGTCTTACCCATCCTACTAATCGCAGTTGGTGGCTTAATTCTCTTTCAAGGTCGTATTCCATTCCTCTCGCAACAGCAACCGGAAAAATTCAAACATAATGAAACATCATTGGACGCGAGATCCGAGTTCCAACGAGAGCCGGAAATGGAATAACGCTCATATGCGAGAACCCGGTATGAATATATTAACTGGTTAACCTGAAGGAGATACAGTGATGGGCGAAGTACAGATTGCAAGACGGCGTGGCTATCGTTCTCTATTCTGGCCGTTGCTACTGATCGGCATGGGTTCGGTATGGCTACTGGTAAACATTGGAATTTTCAATTCAGAAAATATCGCTGTGCTAGGACGTTTATGGCCCCTGCTATTGATCGCTGCAGGGTTGGATTTGCTGTTCGGACGCAACTCTCCCACCTTAGGTGCAATTATTGGTGTCGGTGCAATTGCTGGCATGTTGTTGCTGATGCTCATTGGTCCGTCTATTGGATTGGCGAGCACTCAGGAGTTGAAAAGTGCCCAATATGAGGAAGTAATCGGTGATGCAAGTTCGGCTGAGATTGTCTTGGGTTCGGGTGTAAATACCGTTTCTGTCAGCGCATTACCTGAATCGCAAAATCTTTTTACTGCCGATATTCGTTACTATGGAGAGATTGACTTTGATGTATCCAGTGGGAGCGAGAAGATGATCACACTTAAGCAACGTGACGGTTCGCTTTCCGGTGGTTTTGCCTCTGTCTTGTCATTGATTTTCGGTGCGGATCAACCAGAGGAAGAACAGGGAACCGATTGGAACATTCAGCTTAACCCGGACGTGCCGATGAATCTGGATGTGGACGCAGGGGTTGGCAATATTAATCTTGATCTTTGGGATATCGAATTGACAGGATTAGTAGTTAACGCAGGCGTAGGCAAACTAGATGTCACACTACCTAGAACAGAGCAAGGGTACATCGTTGACATTGATGGCGGTGTGGGCGATATTTCGATCACATTGCCAGAGGGTGTTGCTGTGCAATTGGATGCAGAAATTGGGGTTGGTAGCTT
>JANQRM010000687.1 GCA_028284565.1 Anaerolineae bacterium
CGTATCACTAATCACAGAGCCACTCGTCGGAGAACTAATCTGCGTCACGCCAATATCCGAGCCATAATTCGCCACCGCCGCCGTATAGACATCGGGCCAGCAATCAATCGTCGGCAAGAAAGCAATCCCTCGTTCTCGTGCATAGCGTTCTGCTTCGACTGCATCCGCTTGAGATGTCGTCGGACCTGCAACGAAGAGCAATTGTTGTGCGCCAGCCGCGATGGATACTTGGTCATTCGGCACACGGCAATATTTCGGTGCAGGCGGTTGCTTATCCCCGGCACCCAATTGGAACTGAATCCCATTGGCAATTTCGGGTGGGATAGGGAAGGCGATGGTGCGGAACACCCCCGGCGAGACCAATTCGACATTACCTGTGGCTTGCGGTTGTTGAATCGTCTGTTGCGGATAAATAAGATTACCATCCGCATCCGGGATACCCGCCGGACCTTCTAAGAACCACTCCGTGCGAGTGGATGGACAATTCGGCGCAGGGTCATTCAAACGACGCACATCGCAAATCGTCCGTAAGGCTAAACCATCTGGCGGTAAGACTTGATCATTAAGCAGTTGACCACCTACCGCAAACGAGGAGAGGAATTCAGGATTGCCATAAATACCATTTATCACCCGATTCCAGATGGGTGCGGCTCCTGTCAAACCGGACGAATTCACCATAGGGTCACCATCGTTATTCCCGACCCAAACCCCCACAGCCAGATTGCGTGTATAACCAATCGTCCAATTATCTTTGACATCATTCGTCGTTCCCGTTTTTACAGAGGTGGCAATGCCATCCGTCCGCAAGGCACTGTTGGACCCCATGGCTGAGGAACGCGCCACATTATCGCCCATGATGTCTGTCATGATGAAAGCAATGCGCGGGTCAAGCACTTGTTGACCAAAGCCCACGCGGTCAACCGTGCTGTTCGTCATCCGCCCTTCTGGACAGCTATTTTCATATTGATAGATGATTTCATTATCACTATTCACGATACACAGAATCGATGTAACGGGGACATACGAGCCTTGATTGGCAAAGACCGCATAAGCATTCGTCAACTCAATCAGCGTGACTTCGCCACCCCCCAAGGTCAGCGACAAGCCATATTGTCCGGGGTCTTGATTCAATGTCGTCACACCAAAGCGATGCATGACATTCAATAGGTAATCGACCCCCACCAAGCGCAGTGTCTGCACGGCCGGAATGTTATAGCTGTTGGCGAGAGCTGACCGCATCTGCATCGGACCATGAAACGCCCCATCATAATTGCGCGGGGTATAGGTCGGTTGTCCGGGGATGCCGATTTCCGTGCGCGTATCCCAAATGACATCGCCGGGGGTCATGCCTCGTTCAATCGCCGCCGAATAGGTGAAGGGTTTCATCGTACTGCCCGGTTGACGGAAGGCGGTTGCCACATTCACCCGACCATCAATAAAGTCGTTGTTGTAGTCAATACTCCCGACCATCGCCACGATTTCACCCGTCAGAGGCTTCAAGACCACCACTGATGCATTACTGACGTTGTTCGCTTGTAAAGTTGCGACTTGCTGTTGGGCCGATGTCAACGCGAGGTTGTTCACATCTTGGTCAAGTGTTGTATAAACCCGTAGCCCGCCTTGTGTAATGTCTTCCGGTGAATAGCCGAGTTCGGTCATCAGGCGTTCTAATTCGCCCTGTGCATAGACTGTGAAATGCGGAGCTTGTAAGGACACATCTGGTGAGGAGAAGTTCAATCCCTGTGCCAGTGCGCCTTGCGCCTCTTCAGCCGTGATATAGCCTTCTTCCACCATCTCATTCAGGACTTGTCGCCAACGCGCATCCACTGCCGCTTGCACTTCTGGGTCGGGATTGAGGGGATCGAGGCTCGCTGGGGCTTGTGGTAATCCAGCCAACAATGCCGCTTCACCCAAAGTCAAGTCTTGGACATTCTTATTGAAGAAGGTCAGGGCGGCGGTCTCTGCACCATAGGCAAGATTCCCATAATAAATCTCATTGAGATACATCGTCAGGATGTCTTCTTTACTCCGACTCTGGGTCAGCAATATTGCCAGCAGAATCTCTTCCGCTTTCCGCGAGGCACTACGCTCCGCCCGCTTTTCAAAATCGAACAACACATTCCGTACCAACTGTTGTGTAATCGTACTCCCACCGGGCGTATTTTCTCCGGGGTCTGCACCAACGAAGTTGAGGAACGCCACCGTTGTTGCTGGGACATCAATCCCGATGTTCTCGAAGAAGCTATCATCCTCAATCGCAATCGTGGCATTAATCAGATGTTGTGGGAAGCGCGGATAATCCACACGCACCCGTCGTCCTTCACCAAAGGCTTCATAGAGCAAGTTGCCGTGACGGTCATAGATGAAGGTACTTTCAAATCCACGATAAGCATCCACTTCGGCAATTCGAGCAGACCACTGTTCTTCGATGCGCGGGATAAACACTGCCGCCGCTCCCACTGTGAGTAAAGTCATCCCACCACAGAAGGTAAAGAGCAAGCCCAATGCCACCCAGACACAAC
>JANQRM010000690.1 GCA_028284565.1 Anaerolineae bacterium
TCTCGTCAACAAGTGTCAGAACGTGATTGTCACCCGCACCTTCTCCAAAGCCTATGGCATCCCCAATCTACGGGTGGGGTATGCACTCGCACCAGCCGAAGCCATTCAATATCTCTTCCGTGTCAAGCCCAAGTGGAACGTGGGAGATGTCGCACAGAATGCCGCAATCGGGGCATTAAAGGATACGGCACATCTGCAAAAGACGCTCGACACGGTGCATGAAGGACGTGCCTTTTTAATCGAACAATTTAATGCTCATCCGAGGCTAGACGTATTGCCAGACCAACAGGGCAACTTCATCATGATGCGAATTGATGGCTACAATGCCGAAGCCTTTACTGAGACGTTGGCGCACGAGGGAATTATTATTCGGGGCGACTTCCATCCCGAATTCGTCCGGATTTCTATCGGCACCATGGAAGAGAACCGCAAGTTGGTTGATGCGGTCAATCGGGTTCTCTCACAGGTGCAAGCCTAGTGTCAACGATTAGCCAACAACTCGTCGAATTTATGATTGAAACACGCGACTTACCCGCTGAGGTGGTCGCACGGATGCAGGCACTCGTCCTCGATCTGATTGGCGTGACGCTCATCGGCATGGAGGAGCAGTCCAGCCAGATTATGCGGGATGTGGCGCTATCAGATGGTGGCAATCCTGATTCAACTGTGTTTGGAACAGGACGGGTTGCACCTGTCGGCATGGCAAGTCTTATTAACGGCACTGCGGCACACGCTATCGAAATGGATGATGACCATCGACTGGCAACCACCCATATCGGCGCAGTCGTGATTCCGGCGGCACTCGCATCAGCAGAAAAAGCCGGTGTAGATGGCATGACCTTTTTACGCGCTTGTGTCATGGGCTACGAAGCATCCGCACGCATTGGTGCATCCATGCTGGGCAAGCAATTCATCGCTGGCTTTCATCCCACTTCATCCTGTGGCGTGTTTGCATCAGCATCAGCAGTCAGCGTCATCCTCGACCTTGACCGTGAGGCGTTTGTCAATGCTCTGGGCATCGCGGGGACACAGGCATTCGGCTTAGGCGAGTGGCAGACGGATGGTTCATGGATTAAACGCTTTCATCCGGGACGGTCTTCACAAAGTGGTGTGATAGCGGCAACTTTAGCACAAGCAGGCTTCACCGGACCCTCCACCATCTTGGAAGGAGACTACGGCTTCTTGCAGGCGTTTTCCTATCAACATGAATATGATACCAGCATCATCACGCGCGATTTAGGTGTTGATTTTCCGACCATGCTGACTGCCTTCAAACCCTATCCCGGATGCCGATTTACCCACACCGCCCTCGACCTCGCCTATGATTTCCATCATATCGACCAGCTTGATGTCTCGACGATCAACGAGATGAAAGTCCGAGTCTATCGGACGGATATCCTCAATTATGACCAGCGTCCCATGAGTGCGGTCAAAGCCCAATTTTGTGTGCCGTATTTGGTCGCGGTGATGCTACAGAATGGCGAAGTCACACTCGATGACCTGACCGCAGAAGCCATTCAAAATGAAGAGATATTGTCCCTCTCTGATCGGATTGAAGTTTATGAGGATGAGGCATTCAGCAAGGCGTATCCCGAAAAATACCAATGTGCGATAGACATCCTGATGACAGGAGGGGAGACCTTGCATCGAGAGAGCGACATCCCACGTGGCGACCCTGAAGCCCAAGAATATCTCAACAATCCGGCTTTGTTTGCGGAACAAATCGAGACGAAGTTCCGTTCCTTGCTAAAAGACTCAAAATATGCAAACCGTATTGATGCAATCATCAAAGCCGTCAACGATTTGCCAAACATATCGAATGTACATCATTTAACCGCACTTCTTGGAAAATAAGGATTATTTCTATGTCGATTAAAGTCGGTTTATATATTTCAACAGCCTTCCCCGCCGATGACCCCATGGATGCCCGCTTCCGGGACTTGTTGGCACAGGTTGATCTAGCCAATAAAAACGGCTTTCAATCCCTCTGGGCAGGACAACACTTCTTGACCAAACCCTTACAGATGTTCCAGCCAATTCCCTTACTGGCGAGGTTACTTACCGTTGCCGAAGGCATGGTACTCGGTCCCAACATTCTAGTCATGCCGCTCCTCAATCCCGCACAAGTCGCAGAGGAAAGCGTCACTATGGACTGGCTCTCAGGGGGTAAGTATGTGGTTGGGGTCGGGCTGGGCTATCGGGATGAAGAATTCGAGACTTTCGGTACACTCCGTAAAGAAAGGGTCGGGCGCATGGTCGAAGCCATTGAAGTCATGCGTCGCTTATGGACTGAAGACACAGTTGACCATCGCGGAAAATATTACACCATTCCCAACATCGGGCTAGGCATGAAACCAGTACAAGCGGGCGGTCCGCCGATTTGGATTGCGGCGAGTTCGGATAATGCCATCAAACGGGTGGCGCGTATCGGGGATGCATGGTCAATTACCTTCTACCCTTCGCGGGCATTGTTAGGTGAACAACTCAAGCTCTATCGGGACGAACTGGCAGAAGTCGGCAAACCAGAGCCAGATGATATGCCTGTCTTAAAAGAATGCTATGTCGGCACGAATAATGCCACTGCGTATGAAGAATGCGCGGGACCCCTCAAGACCAAGTACGATGCTTATGCCTCATGGGGACAGGACAAGTTCTTGCCAGATAGCGAAAAATTCTCTCAACCCTTTGAAGAATTTGTCAAAGACCGCTTCATCATTGGGGATGCCACCAAAGTCCGCGATGAGATTCAACAGTATCAAGAAGAGCATGGGCTGAATCACTTTATTATGCGGATGCACTGGCCCGGTCTGAAACCGGAAAAAACACTCCGTAGTATCGAATTAATGGGCAGTGACGTAATCCCCTATGTTTGACCTCTTGGTGCGGAATGCCCAGATTGTTGAGGCAGGCAACAAACCCTATCGCGGGAGCATCGCTATACAAGGCAAGTTTATCGCAGGGTTACTCCCAGCCGATACCGAGTTAGAGGCTCAGACCGTATTAGATACTGATGGATTGACACTCATCCCCGGTGTGATTGACCCGCATACGCATATCCGCTATAACACCGGTTATGGGGATGACAAACAGCAGTATCAAACTGAAACGCAATCTGCCCTATTAGGGGGTGTGACCTCCGCCTTTCGTATGCACCGTGAACTCACGCCGTATGAGGAGAGCATCCCCCAAGAAATCGCCCAACTCGAATCAAAAAGCCACATCGACATGGGCTTTCATCTCGCGGTGCAGACAGAGGAACAACTTGCTTCGTTGCCAGAAGTTGCCGAGCAATACGGCATTCAATCCTTCAAACTCTATCTGGCATATAAAGGCGAGGCAGGCAAACTCCAAGGCTTGCAGGGTGCAGATGACGGCTATTTGTACTCTGCCTTTGAGGTCATCCGAGAGCTGGGTGGCATCGCCTGTCTGCATTGTGAAAACACGGAAATTACGGAGCGCATGGCGATGGTGTTTCGTTCATCTGGACAGAAGGATTTGCGCGCTTGGACGGAATCACGCCCCGGCTGGACAGAAGGTGAGGCGATTTTTCGGGCAGGCTATATCGCCATGCAAGCTAAGTGTCCACTCTATATCGTGCATGTGAGTTCAGCTGAGGGCTTGGATGCAATAGAACGCTTGCGAGATATGGGCGCAGACATCTATGCCGAAGTCTGTATTCATCATCTGTCCCATACTGTCGATGAGGCTGAATCGTTTGGGTCGCTGGCGAAGGTTAATCCACCGTTGCGCTATGAACGCGATGTTGAGGCGTTGTGGCATGGGATTCAACGCGGTGTGGTGGATACTATCGGGACCGATCATGTGCCTCATACGACGTTGAAACAGGGAGATAATATCTGGGAGGTGATGCCGGGCTTTGCGGGTATCGGCACCTTGCTGCCTGCATTATTGACACTGGGTTATCATCAACGGGGCATTCCACTGGGGCGATTGGTTGAACTCACGACACACAATGTCGCGCGCTTATTCAAGCTAGAAAACAAAGGCTCGCTCTGTGTAGGCGCGGATGCTGATTTCACACTGATTGATTTGCACAAGTCTTTTCAAGTGCGGGCTGATACGCTTGGTTCTGTCGCGGATTACAGCTTGTTTGATGGGCAAATGCTGACGGGTTATCCGCAGGTTGTTATAGTTGGTGGGCAGTTAGCGATGCGCGATGGTGAGGTACTTTCGACAACAGGATGCGGACATTATTTGCATCGATAAGGCAATCGCCAACCATGCGCGGTCTGTCGATTATGGAGATATTCTAACGCTTTACTAACCGAAACATACATTGATTCCTAACCAAAAGGGTGAAAACGATGGACAAAAAGCGCAAAAACCCTCGCAAACGACCTGAAACACCCCTTAAAAGCCCTTTTTTGACCGTTTTACGCCAAATAAATCCCATAATCATTCTCTTATCATGAGTAATAAGAGGTTAGAATCAATATTGATGAGAGAATCAACCTATTGGAAAAAGAAGCGACATTTTTGTTCAATTTTGTGTGCTGGTAACATCGTTTTGAATGAATGAAAGAAGCCCAATGATGCGTGACCTGATTGCCAAACTTGATGGCGAACAATTGATGGACGACCTTGAAACGTTAGGAGCGATTGGTGTTGCTAATGAAGGCAGGGGCTTGATGCGTCTGGCGTATTCAGATTTAGATAAAGCAGGGCGGGCGTGGGTGGCTAAGCAATTGGCGCAGTACGCTGAGGTGCGCGATGACTCAGCTGGAAATACGATTGCAACTTATGCCGGGACAGACCCCGAATTGCCGCCCATTGCCATTGGCTCGCATACGGATACCGTGCCACATGGCGGGAAATACGACGGGGCGTTGGGTGTCATCGCCGGATTAGCAATTATACGAACTCTGCATCAGCAGGATATACGCTTACGACATCCCATTGAAATCATCAACTTCGCGGCAGAAGAGGCGACATTACCGGGGGCGACGTTTGGGAGTCGAGCGATGGCTGGCACACTCCCATCTATGATATTTGACCAGATCATGGCTGAGGGTTCAGTTGTGCGAGAGTATCTTGAAAGAGCAGATTATTCACCAGATGGCATTCTTAATGCTAAACGTGATTCGGGCAGTGTGGCGGCGTTTCTAGAATTGCATGTGGAGCAGGGGGCGCGTCTGATACGAAATGGCACGTCTGTTGGGATTGTGGCAGGAATCGTGAGTATTCGTCGGTACGCGGTGACCGTAACCGGACATGCCAATCATGCGGGTACGACACGGATGATAGACCGTGATGATGCGCTCATCAAAGCAGTCGGGTTGGTGACTGCGATTCGGGATATTGCGCTGAAGTATGACATCGTGGGGACGACTGGCACATTGGATGTGCATCCCAATGCACCGAATGTGATTCCGGGGCGGGTAGAGATGACGATGGAAATGCGCTCGCTAGACCATGACATTTTAGATTCTGCGGAGCATGGCTTACAGGGGGCGGTGGAGGCTGTGGGTGCGGTGATGACTCCTGTTTCGGATAAAGCGGCAGTGCATTCGGATACGCGCTTGCTGACTGCATTAAGAGCAACCTGTGATGAGTTGAGGGTAGATTATGCGGAGTTGGCTAGTGGGGCAGGGCATGATGCGATGGCAATGGCGGCA
>JANQRM010000031.1 GCA_028284565.1 Anaerolineae bacterium
CGGCAATGGTGGTGAGCGCATCCTGAATCACGCGAGAGGAATAGCCCTGCTGACGATGGGACTCATGCGTACAGACTCGTCCGATACCTGCGACTTGTAGATGGGCTGTACCGTAGAGGAGAGTGCGGTGTTCGATGAGGGCATGAGAGACGATTTCGCCATCCTTCACGCCGACGCGACAATCCCACAAATGGAAGCCCGGCTTGTTGGGCAGATGCGTAAGCCAATCGTGCAAGTCGCGCTCATAGATATGGGGGTCGCCATTGGCGAAGGTGCGCGCCACCAAATCACCAATCGGGTCCAGCTCCCTATCTTTTGCGGCACGGACAACAAACTCAGCCATCTTAGCCACAAACAGTCATTGAATCGTCGGTGCTGAAATCGAATTCTCCCCGTACGTTGATGGATTGATTGCCGGTGTTATTCTGAATGGCGAAGTTAAACGACCCGCTGACCATGTCGCCAAGTTGAGTTGGAAGCGCGTCTAGGGTGATTGTGCCTTGCACATCGGAAGCATACACCTCTTGAATGCCTAAAGTCACAATGACGGTTGAATCACTTCCCGTATTCCCACCATTCGCGCCGACAAGATTATGTGTTCCGGTGGTGGTATTCATCGGCAAGCTAAAGAAGATGGTATTCTCGGTTGCCAGTGAGGAGTGAATTTCGATATGAGCGGGTGTGCTGTTGGGATGGCAGAAGTAGAGACCGCGCCCTGTGATGGTCAGTTCGCTCACCCCTGTGACATTCCCCACAAAGCCGAGTTCACCCCCACCACTTTGTGCGTCATCATTGCCCACATTTGCGCCGGATTCGCGGGTGGGTGTGGGTTCAGCGGTTGGCGTATCGCTATTGCCTAAATCAGGGTCAAAGCCAGAGCCTGCTTCACTCGTGGGATTGCCATCAGGGTTGGGACTCGGAGCCAGCGTAGGCAAGGCTGTGTCTGTTCCACAAGCTGTTACCAGAAACAAGCATAGAGTCAAAACTATCCCAAAATATCGCATCAAGAAAACCCTTTCCATCAATCTAAGGGCTAGTATACATCGCTCAACAACTTGGTGCAGGCGGTTGAATCGGGATGTCGGGTAGAACGTAAACCCATACCTGTCGATTAAAGAGTGGTGTGGGATAACACGCGATCCGTTGCATCTCGGTCTCATCGAGATAATCTTGGATATTGGCATGCATATCATCCAATCCGGCGGTCAAGATAAGGGCTTGCGGGAGATCGACTTCAAAGATGAAATCCCATGTCTCGGCAGGATGTTTGATAAAGGTCTCTGTGTTAATAAATTGACGCTGGGCTAAGCCATAAGCATAGACTTGCCAACCCGTGACTTCTTCCACCTCATCGGGTAACAGGCTGTCAATCTCATAGCTAATCTCAATCAGAGAATCCGCATTTTGTTGAGTTTGGGCGGTGTTGTGGATGTTAGCCGAGATAAGAATCGCCAATGCAACCAAACTATATAATCCGATAAGCGTTATGGCTTGTTGAGAACCATTCAGTTGAGTGAGGAAGCCCCCACCGAAAATGGCGATAAAGGGCAGATTGTGAATCCAGTAGTAAGGGTTATAGTGTGATTGTAGGATAAAGAAGATACTCATTGATGCGAAGAAGAAGAAAACTAAGCGACGAGTTTCTTTATGAGGCTGACGAATTGCACAAATTGTCCCAACGATCAGCAATGCCATTTCAATAGGATGTTTGGTGAGGTAATTATCCCACCATAGAATCGTTTCGTGGACGAGTCGTTCTGTGAACGTCGCTGTGCCACTGACGGCGGTCTCTTGGGCAAGGTACGTTTGTAAGCCCGTGACTATATCGCCGATCCCTCCATCTCCCCATAACCCAATATGGATGACGAGGTAAATGACGACATACATCATCCCCCCCATCACTAATGCCCAAAATCGCACATCCCACTGCCAGCGTTTCGTTTGATATAGGGTACGTCCATAATCCACAAGATAAAGTAAACCAAAGACAAGCGGGAAGCGCGCCCCGTATTGATGTCCTTCCACAGCTGTAGCGACGATGAAACCAGTCACGAAATGCCAACCCCAATGGGTTGAGTCGTGTCCCCGTAG
>JANQRM010000036.1 GCA_028284565.1 Anaerolineae bacterium
AATGCGCCACACCGTCCTACTCTATAATCCCATCAGCACCTCGCCCGGCAAACAACGACTCCCCTTGTCATTACTCGCCATCGCCGCCGTTATTGTCGCCGATTATGATGTCGAATTCATTGATGGCAACCTCATTGACGATCCCGCTCAATACATCATCGAGCGCGCCAAAGCCACCAATGCTAAATTGCTCGCCTGCACCGTCATGCCCGGACCGCAACTCCGCCAAGCCGTACCAGATTGCAAAAAAATCAAAGCCGAATGCCCCGACCTAACCATTCTCTGGGGCGGATACTTCCCCAGCAACCATTCCGAAGTCGTGGTTCGCAGTGGCTTTGTCGATTATGTCATTCAAGGACAAGGCGAAGCCCCCTTCCGTCAATTTGTCGATACCCTCCACAAAGGCGGTTCACTCAACGACATCCCATCCTTAGCCTACGAAAAAGATGGCGAAGTCATCATCAACAACCGCGCGCCCTTCATCCAAATTGACAAGCTCCCGCGCTACCCTTATGAAAAATTGGATATGCAACGCTATCTCGGCAAAAGCTATCTCGGCTCTAAAGTCCTCTCACACAATAGCAGTTGGGGATGTCCCTTCTCCTGCAACTTCTGTGCCATTGTCCCCCTCGCCCAAAAACGCTGGATTGCCGAAAGTGCGGAACGGGTCGCCGATATTATGCTCGACCTCAAAGACCAATATGGCATGAACGCGATGGAATTCCACGATATGGATTTCTTCGTCCGCGAGAAACGCACGGCTGAGTTTGCAGAACGCCTCATCGGGCAGGACATTCAATGGTGGGGCTTGGGACGTGTCGATACCCTCATGGGCTACAGCGATGACACATGGGACAAAATGGCAAAAAGCGGTCTCAAGATGGCATTCATGGGCGCAGAAAGTGGCGATGATGAAACCCTCAAGCGCATGAACAAAGGCGGAAAATCCGGCACAGAAATGACTCTTGCACTCGTCGAACGCATGAAACACTACGGCGTGATTCCCGAACTCTCTTTTGTGATGGGCAATCCACCCGACCCAATGGACGATATCGACAAGACCATTCAATTCATCCGCAAAATCAAGAAGATCAACCCCGCCACCGAACTCGTGCTGTATATCTACACACCCGTCCCGCAAGAAGGTAGTATCCTCCTCGACGAAGCCTACAAACTCGGTTTCCGCTTCCCAGACACATTAGAAGAATGGGCAAGTGAAGAATGGATGCTCCGTTCCATGCGCCGTGACCCCAAGACCCCGTGGTTCAAAGACCATGTTCGCAGTCGGGTCCGCAACTTTGAAGCCGTCATCAATGCCTACTATCCCACTGTCACAGACACTCGTTTACAAGGCACATGGAAAAACATGCTCCGTGGCTTGAGTGGTTGGCGTTACAAAATGGAAATGTACGCTTGGCCCCTCGAACTCAAAGCCCTTCAACGGCTTATCCACTACCGACGCCCCGAAACCACTGGATTCTAATCTAAGACTCAAATTTGCAGAAAATTGTAGTGGTAGACCCATGTGTCTGCCCGCAAATTTCTTCAAACAAGATAGTAACAACGAACAGCCTTGCTAACTTATCATTTTCAAATCATCTAATCCTCTGACAACAATATTCTTTCTGTCTGCACATCCAAAACTAGCTTGTTGGTCTAGGTAATAGTTGCATGAACCAATTGACAATCGAAAATTGATGAGTCTACACCATATCAGACATAACATTAAAATTGAGAAACATAGCAACATCTTGGGCAGATAAAATATGCGTCAAATGATGATTAAAGGTAAAAAACAATTCTATCTGACATTAAATGATGAAATACCTACATTTGTTCAAGGTAGTGAAATCATATGGCATTTAGACGAGGCTCCTAAGTTTATGAGAAAAGCTATTAAATCTTCAGAAAATCTTCGCGCCCTAATTACTCCCGTATCTAAATCCATGCGTTCCGCTACAATAATGTATCTATATTGGTTCACAGATAGCATAGATTTATTAGAAATCGACTCTATCGTTAACCAGAACAGTGTTTCTGAATCTGAGTTGGAAAAGCTGTTTGAAAAATCAGTAATTCTTACATATCAAATTACGCAATGTATTGATAATTGTCAAAGTAAATACCATACATTACTTATACCAAGAGTATTAAGCTATGTCGCAAATCCACCTGAACTTATCTCTCAATATCTAAATGACCCATTAGTTATTTTGAATTGCCCCAATTGTGGAAGCAGTTTTAGACAACCTGTAGTTAACATACTTGAGGAATACAATAAAGAAAAATAGTTGATAAGTAAAACAAAAAACGAGGTAGATGCATGGACAAATGCGTGAGCAAATATCCACCAACCAACAACTAAACACTAAAAACCAATAGCTGAATTGAAAACCGTTGTCAGCAAGACCGTGTGTAAGTTATACTCTATATTCAATTGTTCGATACTTCACAAATACAATCTGAGAGCCAACTATGTTGAAACAACTCCGTATCTTCTGGCTAGTCCTAGTACTCGTGGTCGCCGCCTGTGGCACAATTGCAACACCCGTCTGGGACGCCCCCGACGAAAGCGAACCCATTACCGACGCATCGCCTGTTGCCCTTGCCGAAGAACCGACTGCCACAGCAGAACTCCCTACCAACACACCGACGACTGTTCCCCCTACGGCAACGAATACACCCGAACCTCCAACAGCAGAACCCACGGAAGCACCAACCGAACCCGCCGCCCAAGACCCACTGGCTGTCCTCGTCTCCTTTGAAGACCCCGCCGACGGCGAAGCCCTTTTCAATGAAAATCACACCCTACCCGATGGACAAGTTTGGGCATGTGCGACTTGTCATAATGTCGATGTGGATGAAATCAAAATCGGACCCAGCCTGTTAGGTTTGCCTGCCATTGCTGGGGACCGTGTCGAAGGCTTGAGCGATGTCCGCTATCTCTACGACTCGATTGTCAATCCACAGGAACACATTGTCGAGGGTTTTGAGGATACTACCTTGATGCCTGCTGGCTGGGATAGTGTATTCACAGAACAACAAATCTATAGCATCGTCGCCTATCTCTTAACACTTGAAGGGTAATAACATTATGTAGGGGCGTACAGCTGTACGCCCCTACATAAGATGTATTTGGAAAGAAGCTATAAATCATCATCCTGTTCCCAAAAGGCTTCAATGCTTTCGCCGACGGTCAATTGCACCGTCTCACCTTCCATGATGGCTTCATCAATCATGGGCAAGGTCATCGTCACATCGGCTGTCAAGGGAATGGTAAAGTAGGCGGCTGTCCCGACATGCAATTTGCTCTTCAGGCGGATGTCCCCACCATGAGCGCGGAAAATTCGCCGTGCCGTCGCCAAGCCCTGCCCCATCCCAGGAACGCGAATGGGTTCGCCTTTACGGGTCATGGGTGTGCCCCGGAAGAATTTAACAAACACATGACGCATATCCTCAGCGACAATGCCTGCACCACTGTCGCGGATACGTAGACGCGCCATCCTATCCCCTGATCCTTGTATCTCTAGCGAAAGGGAGCCACCGGGTTGATTATACTTAATCGCATTATCGACAATATTGCCAATTGCCCAGCGCAAGCGCCGCTCATCGCCCAGCACATATAAGCCTGTCTCACGGAAGACAATGTGCAAGCTCAAGCCCCCCGCCTGTGCTATCTGCCGCCAGTCATTTGCCACTGCCCACATCAGCGTCTCAAGGCGCAAGGCACGCTGTTTATGCTTCACATCCAGTGGGCTATATTGGGTCAAATCCCGCATCTCCACAATCATCGACTGTAAGGTCGAGGCGTAGCGTGAAATCTCCCGTGCAAATGCATTGACGAGGCGATTAGGGCTACTCGTCCCTACTTGCGAGAGGTTGGTCAAGGATTGCTGAATTTCTGCCGACAGTTGCTTGAGAAGTTGTTCTTGGGCGCGTTCTTTGCGTATTTGCTCGCTGATGTCTTGGAGCAAGATGACTGTGCCTATCCGCTGTTGGGTGACGGAGTTAATTGCCACCGCTTGGGCGCGAACAATGCGACCATCCACCTCCAAGTCACGCGGGTCGCCAAGTGCATAAATCCCCGGCTGGATGGATACACCGAGCGCATCTTTCACCAGTGCCGTTAGTAATTCAAAGTCTGCATCTTCCATCCCGTGTTCCATACCCATGAGCGTCCGCGCCGTGGGATTGACAAACAGCACTTGCCCGATGGTGTCCTGCACAATCACGCCATTAGGGATTGCCATAAATGCCGTACTGAGCTTATCAAGTTCTCGTCGTTGCTTATGCAGGATGTGGCGGAACTTGTCCTCGCGTGCCTTCACGACAGTCGCATAGCGGTCAACAGCCACACCAATGCGCCCGATTTCATCGGTAGCTGTCATCTCTGTCCGCACGTCAATACCTCGTGATAAACCCGTGACCACATTGGTCACACGGTTCAGCCGTTGGACAATCGCAGTCATGGCGACAAAACCCGTTAACACGACTGCCCCTGCTAATGCCCCTGCCATGAGGGAAGCCAACTGCCGTCCGATTTGAGTGGCGAAGGGAACACTGTTCGGCACAAAGACACCAACAACGCCAAGCGTGTTCGTACCATAATCAAAAGGCAGATAGGCAACACGATGCGGTTGATCATCAAGCGATAAGTTAGATAGCACAGGTGCTTGTTGGAAAGCAGTTAGCACTTGATTCACCGTGTCAGATTCGAGCGTACTTATTTCATCCGGTGTAGCATAGGTCGTTTGGAGAAGTGTCCCATCCCCACTGTACAAGCTGAGATTAGAGACAGTGCTTTGGTCGAGTGTCGTCAACAAATCTGCCAGACTTTGCCCCACTACAGCCACGCCGACTGCCTCATCATTTAGCGTAATGGGAACCGCTGTGTAGAGAATGATGCCTTCTGGTGTCCGGAGTAGACTCGTCGCGCCGATGGTCTCGTCATCCAACACAGTGCGAATCATGGGATTGGTCGCCAAGTCGGTTTGTGTCGATACCGAGTAATCCGCCCCGGTATCGATTTCAATGGAAAGGAGTCCCATCACCTCTTGCCCATTGGTATCCGTCACGATGACGCTATCCAAGCCACTGCCCACTGCAAGGCTCTCTAAAATAGGTTGTAGAGATTGGGGCTGATTGGTCTGGATTGCCTCCGCTACACCCACTGTAAAGGCGACACGACGTGCTTCAGAACGTTGTGCCATATAGGACTCATTGAGTTCTTGTTGAATGGTCGCCGTGTGTTGTAGGATGAAATTCTGCTCGAAGGAATTCACACCCTCACCAGAACGGCTGGCAAGCAGATACGCACCTACACTTGCAATCAACGTGACAACAATTGCAATGGGAAGCAATACTCGCCAACGTAAGGAGATAAAACGCGATTGGGATTTAGATGTTGAAGTTACAGTCATAAGCAATCAACACTACTCGGACAGATAACTAAATGATGAAGAACTAATCACCAATAACCAATAACTATTTTAACACGCTAGATATCCCCGACTATCGAAGGTTAAGGGGTCAACCGGCACATCGTTGATACGGGTTTCATAATGCACATGCGGACCCGAACTATTGCCCGTACTTCCACTCCACGCGATGATACTCCCACGCCCGACAAATTGATTAACCGAGACATTGAACGAGATGTTGTGAGCATAGTAGGTGATGAAGGGTCCATTCTGTAATATCACGAGATAACCATAGCCCACATCGCTCCAATCCGCAAAGATGACCTGCCCGCTATGGGTTGCGAGGACAGGTGTCCCCAAAGGTGTGGCAATGTCGATTCCACTGTGATAGAGATGGAAACGTTGCGTCAAGATGCCGTCCACTGGATTGCCTTTGGGCGCGCAGGAATCCCCCGCATAAGGCAAGGTACGTGGTGTGCCGTTCTCATCCAATTCAATAGTGGGAATCGGTTGATTGGGAATCGCAGGCAATGGCAAAGGAGGCGACGTGGGATATGGCAGTGGGGTTGGTAAAGGAGTCGGTTCGGTGAAATTAAGCTGGACATTTCCAGACATCGGCATATACGCACCCACAGGTTGTATCTCTGAACCCAAGACATCCAGTGGAATCACACCATAGCCCGATGCATAATCTAAATAATCTAAGATTTCTGGACGCAGACGGGCAAAACGGGCAACAGGTGTACCTGCGATGGGAAGCGCATTCGTCGTTGGAAGAGGCGACAAAGCAATGGGAAAGCCAAGATTATCGCTACCCACTGTACCTGCCCAAAAGGTGAATAAGCCAATCCCGCCACCAATCAAGAGCGCGAGAATAATGGCGACACCATAACGCTTGAACCGATCACCAAATGTCTGCATGGGTGGATTGTACTGCAAATCGTTTGATTACGCTGAGTGTTTCATAGAGAGGGAGGCTCGTGTATCCTACCAAAAATCTTTACAATTTCTGACATTCTTTTTAAGAACGCTTAATCGAATTTGTGTATGATGTAGAATAATGAACTATGACGGATTCTAGCCAACAAACAGGCATCGCAGATTTACATATGCATACGGATTTGAGTGATGGTAAGCCGACTGTGCAGGCTTTGCTGAACTTCGTAGCTATCCATCGCCCGCAGTTAGATGTCATCGCCATCACCGACCATGACAAGCTCGATTCGGCATTGTGGGCGGTAGACCATGCGGAAGATTATGCCTTTGACATCGTGCCGGGAATCGAAGTCAGTACGCGCTTTGGGCATGTCTTGGCATTATGGGTAACGACACCGATACCCTACGGCTTGGATTTGAAGGAGACGGCAACGGCGATTCGGGAAGCAGGTGGAATCTCAGTTCTGGCGCATCCCTTCCACTTTCACTTGCCCTTCGTGCGTCGGACATGGCGAGAGTTGTGGCAACATCCAGAGCAACTCGTCGAAGCCGGATTGGATGCCGTCGAAGTCCATAATGCGGGTGTCGCCACGCCATTCAGCAATTGGCTTGCGCGACGCATGGCACAGAAACTTGATATTACAGTAATGGGGGATAGTGATGCTCATAATTTGGGTGCGATTGCAACTGGCACAACCCACTTCCCCGGACACACTGCTGATGATTTGCGACACGCACTATTGAATCGACAAACGATTGCGAAAGGTCGTCCATGGCATCTAAGCGATTACGTCGAATACTTAAGACACGACTCGCAGTGGACTCCCGTACAATTTTCGGAGACACAGACTTAGTCACTCCCGATACGTCTCCGTTGAAGTCCATCCGCAGAGTCGCCATATTGAGTGAAGCCTTCCTGCCCAAAGTGGATGGCGTCACCAAGACAGCCTATCTCACCCTACGCTATCTGCAAGAAACAAGGCGAGAAGTCCTCGTCTTTGCGCCAGATGTGGCTGTCCCCAATGTTGGCAATACTGAAGTGGTTCGCTTACCCTCGATTGGTGTGCCAGAAGCT
>JANQRM010000048.1 GCA_028284565.1 Anaerolineae bacterium
TTGGCGTAGAGTGTCACCAAGTCGCCATGCAAAATGCCGATGAGGTCGATGCTCTCATCACCAGCTACCACACGATCAATCAGGGCTTCGGTTCCACTAGGAGAGAAGTCGTAACCAGCCGGTGCGAGGATGTCCCGGAAGGCTTGAGCTTCGTCGAGGGTGTTGAATTGCGTGGCGTAGAAGTTGACTTCAACTTGGGCGATGAGCGTGCTAATTGTGATGAAGGAGAGGACGAAGATGAGGAAACGTCGAGACATATCATTGACCTGATGAGCGTATTCATTGGTGAAAGCTATTATGCCGAAAGGGATATAATATTACAAGTAATATTAAGTAATAATTACATTAGGCTACAGTCGTTTGATGAGATGCAAGACCAAGTCGTTATCTAAGCGGATAGTTGCGCCGGGCTGAGGATAGGCATCTCGGTAGGAGACACCGCGTCCATCGGGGATGTATCCGCGTTGAATGTAGAGTCGTTGTGCCGCGCCATAATCCGCATATAAGCCGAAGCCAATCCCGACGATGTTGGAACGTTGCGCGATGCGTGACTCCGCTTCATCAAGTAATTGTGTTGCAATCCCTTGCCGACGGTATTGATGTAACACATTCAAATCTTGAATCTCTGGGATGCTATTTTCTTTGTAGTATGGATAGTTGGGTTCCCAGATGATTTTGAGATGTCCTGCATAGTTCTCATCCATCCTAGCGAAAAGAAGCACCGCTTTGTCTTGGGCTTGCAAGTCACAGACTTCGGCGAAGTAGTCTGTGCGCTTTTGATAATGCATCTGGGTATCAAAACTGGTTTGTAGCCACTCGGCATCACTGGCTTGGGCTTCTCGGATGGTGAGCATTGGCACACTCTTTCATCAGGATTTTGAATTCGATTCAAGTCCGATATACTACAGAACTTATCCGAATAAATTGAGTATGGAACCGATGTCGTTGCCTTTGAACATTCCTGTGAAAAAAGCGCGCTTGGTGCAAGTCGGCAAAAACCTGATTCTCTCGAAGGGCTTCACAGCGACTTCGGTGGATGAGATGTGCGAGGGTGCGGAGGTCACGAAAGGGACATTTTATTATTATTTCAAGAACAAAGAACAATTCGCTAAGTCGCTTTTAGAAACTATCTGGGAGCCTGTCGAATCCATGCAACACACCTTTGAATCGGGAGATGTAGATGCACTCGCGCATCTGTATGAGCATATGGATTTTATGGCGCAATTTTTGATCGGCGACGGCAAGCTCATTCCCATCTTGGCACAAGAACTCTCTGAGACGCATCCTGAAATCGGCAAGCAGTGTCGGGGTTATTTTCGTCAGTGGACACAAGATTATCTGCTGGAAATCATCCATCATATACAAGCTGGGCATCCCTCCGACAGCGACTCGCAAAGCATCATGGAATTCATCTTGATGGCAATCGAAGGTGTGCCAGTCGTCTACAATCAATATGGGCAAGCAGCTGTAGACCGCGCGATGTCTCATCTCCGCAAGTACGTGCAGACACTATTTCAGGTCGAATAAGCTCTAATCATCTTATCACTTGTGAGGTTGTCATTATCCTGTTATATTTTACATACCAACTAGTCAGTATGTAATGAGAGGTTAATCATGGCAAAGTTTGCGATTGTTGTTCACGCGAATTCCGATTCACCAGAAGGACGTGGGCGAATGGTTCATGCGCTAACCACGGCACAAGAATTAAAAGCATCAGGGCAAGAGTTTAAAATCCTATTTGAAGGATTGGGTGTGACATGGTTAGATGCCTTTCATAAAATGGATCATCCCTTCACCCAAAACTATGAATCCAAATTCAATGATGTCAAAGATCACATTCTCGGCGCATGTAACTTCTGTACGACAGGACGGTTCAAAGTCGGTGACTCCGTAGAAGCGATGGGTATCAACTTGCTCGGGGAAGACGGCGGACACTTCAGCTTTGGCAATCTGCTGGCTGAAGGGTATCAGGTCATTACCTATTAAGCTCACATAACATTTTCAAATATGGTGAGGGAGGATTGCCTATGGCATAATCTGAGGCATGAACCCTTCATTAAACTTGCAATTGCGTGAGATACAACCCAGCGACCTGCCGATTTTTTTTGAGCATCAGCAGGACTATGAAGCAGTCTATATGGCGGCATTTACATCCAAAGACCCGACAGACCGCGAGGCTTTTGATTCGCATTGGGCGCGGATACTGAATAGTGATGCGATGGTAAGACGGACGATTGTTGTAGATGGTGTGGTTGCCGGACATATCATCCTCTTTCCAATGGACGATGACCTTGAAATTACCTATTGGCTGGGACGTGACTATTGGGGCAAGGGCATTGCAACAAAGGCTCTTGCATCGTTCTTAGCAGAAGTCGATGCGAGACCGATAAACGCGCGGGTTGCCAAAGATAACATCGGCTCGAAGCGTGTCCTCGAAAAATGTGGATTTGAAGTCATTGGGGAAAGTCGCTGGTTTGCCAACGCCCGCAATGCAGAGATTGACGAACTTATCCTCAAACTCGACAAATGAACATCAGTGTCATTATTCCCGTTTACAATGCCGAACGTTATGTCCGTTCTGCCGTTGAATCGGCACTGGCACAGCCAGAAACGGCTGAGGTTGTGTTGGTCGAAGATGGTTCACCAGATGATAGCCTTGCAGTATGCGAAGAACTGGTGCGCGAATCCAGCAAAGTCAAGGTTTATCGGCATCCCAACGGAGACAATCTCGGTGCAGGTCCCAGCCGAACCCTCGCCATACAGAAGAGCCAACAGGAATGGATTGCCTTCCTTGACGCGGATGATTTTTATGTCCCGAATCGTTTTGCGGTTGCCAAAGATATTTTAGAGACACAATCTAATGTGGATGGTGTCTATGAAGCGATTGGGGTTCACTTCGAAACAGAGGCTCTGCGTAAGCAATGGACCCAAAATGACTATCCTCAATTGACCACCGTAGAACGAGTGATACCTCCCGACGACTTGTTTCGAGCATTGGTCAAAGGTGAGGATGGCTATTTCAGCGGGGATGGCTTGGTAGTGCATCGACAACTGTTCGACAAAGCCGGGGCATTTGATGACATTCGCTTGCATCAAGACTTTGCGATGTGGGTGAAATTATCTGCTGTGGGACGGCTGGTGGGTGGACAACTCGAATCCCCTGTGGCGATGCGTCGTGTCCATCCTGAAAATCGCATTACCGCAGAACGCACACCTGAGGAACGTGCAACTATCTACCGCAAAATGTGGGAGGTGTTGTGGTTATGGGGGCTAAAGCATCTGCCTGCTCATCAGCATGAATTGCTCTTTGGCGCGTTGATGCAAGCAACTCAAGATTTGGGCAAAACCAAACAAACTCCCTTGAATCGTTATGGGGTTACTTCGCTCTTTCGCCTCATTGCCCAACAGTCACCAAGTGCGATTCAACATGGCTATATTTGGCGATGGTTGCGTCATCATTGGCGGGTGTGGCGATAAGTGATTGATCTTTAGTTATGAGTTGTAAGTGTTATGATATTTTGCCTGCCATGATGCATAGATAGTAGAATTTACCATGACCCAAACCATACCCCCAACCAAACGCCAAGCATGGATACTCGCATCGCGCCCGCGCGTGTTTACCGCCTCGTGGGTTCCGATGGGACTCGCTGGTGTGATTGCCATCCAAGACGGGGTCTTCAATCTGTGGATATTTATCCTTGCCACATTGGGAACGATGCTCCTACAGACAGCCGCCAACTTGGTCAATGAATATGCTGACTTCCGCAAAGGCGCAGATGAATTCAAAGAAGCCGGGCAAGGCATGACCATTAAGCATCAAGTCCTTTCCCCTGAAGAAGTGCGAAATGGCGCGATATTCACCGTTGTCGCTGGCTCATTGATTGGCTTGTTTCTGCTGGCACAAAGCGGACCCTTGCTCTGGTTGATTGGCATCGGGGGTGTGCTGGTGGCGATAACCTACACAGCTGGACCCTTTCCACTCGCCTACAATGGCTTAGGCGAGGTCGCGGCAGGTATCTTCATGGGACCGATGATCGTCTTGGGTGCGTATTATGTGATGTCGCCGAATCTATCCGACGAGAAAATTGGTGAAATCATTGTGCAATCCATCCCCATCATGCTAATGGTAGCGGCGATTCTCCATGCCAATAACATTCGTGATTTAGATGCAGACCGCGCTGTCAACAAACGGACATTGGCTGTGATGGGTGGGATTCGAGTCGCTCGTATTGAATATGTTATTCTGGTGCTGGGGACGTATGTCGCGCAGGGGCTCCTCGTCCTCATGGGTTTCATGCCATGGACAACGCTGGTGACATTATTGACTCTCCCCGAAGCCTTTCGCCTCATTCATATCTTCAACACCAGCCGAGAGATCTCTCTCATGCACCAAGCACAGGGACGCACTGCCAAACTGCATGGCAAATATGGTCTACTGCTTGTCTTGGGTTGGTTGATGGCGTTGGTTATTCTATAGCTGATTAGTAGAATAGATTTAATTTCAACATGGAGCAATCCCTTGACAAAGCCAATCGGCGTATTTGACGGACACAACGACACACTCTTGAATCTCTATCTGCCGGAACGGGGTGGTGGGCGCAGTTTCTTCGAGCGAGGCAAACCCAAGCAAGGACATATTGACCTGCCCCGCGCACAAGAAGCTAATTTTCTAGGTGGATTCTTTGCGATTTTTGCGCCCTCACAAGGCATGCCGAATGACTTCAGCCAATTCAGGACAGCTGATGGCTATGATTTTCCGATTCCCCCACCCCTCAGTCACAGTAAGGCGACTCAACATACTCACACGATGATGAGCTTGTTGTTTCGCTTGGAAAAAGCGTCACAGGGGCAATTCAAAGTCACACGCACGGTGGACGAAATTGAAGCCAATATCGAACAGGGGATGATGTCCGCTATCTTACACTTCGAGGGAGCCGAGGCGATTGATCCCGATTGTCATGCATTGGATGTCTATTATCAAGCCGGTTTGCGTTCTGTTGGCATTGTGTGGAGTCGTCCGAATGCCTTTGCGACAGGTGTGTCGCTCAAATTTCCTTCATCACCCGATAACGGCAAGAAAGGCTTAACTGAAGCAGGCAAGCGATTGGTCAAGCGATGCAATGAACTCGGCATCATGATTGACCTGTCACATATCAATTTAGCAGGTTTCTGGGATGTTGCTGAATTGTCCGATGCACCCTTGGTTGCCACCCACTCGAATGTCCATGCCTTATGTCAAATTGGACGCAACCTCACGGATGCACAACTGGATGCGATACGCGATTCGGATGGGATGGTCGGCTTAAATTTCGCGGTGGGTTTTCTGCGAGAAGATGGCAAATGGGGGACGAATATCCCACTCAGCACGATGGTCAAGCACATTGATTATCTGGTTGACCGAATCGGCATTGACCGCGTGGGGATGGGGTCGGATTATGATGGCGCACAAATCCCCGATGCGATTGCCGATGTGACCGGATTACCCAAGTTGCTTGATGCGCTTCGAGATGCAGGCTATTCGGAATCTGACCTCCGTAAACTCGCCTATGAAAATTGGTTACGTGTTCTCCGCAAGGCGTGGAGGTAGATTCAATACGCTTTCTCTCTGTCAGCGTAAAAAAAGCAAAACCTGCTCTTATGCTAAACTAGTGTTCGAAAGAAATTTGTAATAATTGTTTTTTGCGAAGCTACTACTTGGCGAAAAGTGAGCGAGCTAAGACACGTCCGCTCACTTTATGCCTACATGGTGTGCAATCACAGACGAGAGACCTGCCATTGTACAGTGTTATGGTTGATCGTGACGACTCTATCTGTTTGATCATGTCAAGTGAACCGGCACACGAGCACGTGCCTTCTTGTGGTCACGCATCTGAATCATCGGAATCCCAATGCCATAAGTCAGAAAATCCTTCTCGGGCGTGACTTCAATCAGACAGGTCGTTGCCATCAGTTGGTCGTTGTGGTCCACGTAATTGAAGACCTTTTGGCTGATCTCGGGCGACAGTTCGTTCTTCTCATACACCTTGGCGATACCTGAAAAGGTGATCGTCGCCGCCGGAATCTTGACCCAAGGCACAAACGGTATCCGCTTGGCAATCGGAATCGTGATCGAGACGTGTGGATTATGCTGGACGTGCCGGGTCTTCCACGCGTCTCTATCTGTACCAATGTAGAGCTTATGGTCGTGCTCCGCATATATGATACCGACGGTGTGACACTCGCTACGTGCCGTTACCATCCCGAGCACAGCGAACCGCTCTTCAATAATGGCATCCCATACTTCTGATGAACTGAGTTTGTTTGTCATGGCTATGTCCTCCAGTTTTTAGTTACTCATTGCATCGCTGCATGATAGCCATACATCATGGGAGATGCATAAATTGCAAGATGTTCAGCTAGCAAACGTGGTGTCTTACGATGGCTTAGAGACAAACACCACGTAGCCAACAGCAATCAGCGTAAATCCAGCTAGTTCGTGTCTAGAGCTAGGCTGATGAAGGGAAAAGCCAGTAGTGTGAGCGAGATGGTCGTCATATTGGAAGCCTGCACGCCAAAGAAGAAGAGAGCCTGAGCCACAAACATCACCATGATTGAGCCGAGCGCAATGAAAACATACTGTCCGATCGAAATCGCTGATGGTTGTTGCTGTCCTGAAATCACCGTGTAACCGGCGACGAACAGGGCAACAAGACTCGAGGAGAGGATCATCAGGCTCGTTCGGAACCATTCGCTCTTGATGGATGGCACTTCCACGAGCATCAAATAACCGATAGCAGACATGCACTGCATCAAAAGACCCAGCAATATCCCCTTGAACATGATTTTGTCCTCCTTTAGGTCATGAGTGCTACTTTCCGCGAATGCTTGAGCTACTCGGCAAAGCAAGACCACTTATCGATAGACCCCTCTCTTGAATAGCGGTATGCCCACAAAACCGATTACCATCGATACATGCGTTTGGCTCTGGCAGGCAAAGACGCTGATACGCTACCCAATCACGTTAAGGACTTTATAAACAACGCGAATTTACCGTTTGGCTCTGGACCACGATACTTGAACTGACCGACAATTTTCGCCCCTTTTCCTTCTAGTGCCTGCGCCATTTGCCGCAATGTTGATCCCGCCGCCAACTTGTAGGTACAAAATACGACAGTTTGCTTACCTTCTAGATTTCCTAGTTGTTCTATGAAGCGCATCGTCCCTTCTGTGGGGTGTTGTCGAATGATAAATAGGCCCTTGACCCAACTCCCGACGCAAATGAGGTCAGCCTTTGACACATCGGTTAGGTCAGCTTGTGCTACTGATTGGACCCGACACTGATGACCGCGATCTTCCATCATTTTCCCCATTGCCTCTGCCGCTTTGGCGGTGGTGCCGGTACTGCTGTCGTAGACGATTGCAATGTTCATTCAAGATTCTCCTTTACATGATTGATATGGACAAACCTTAATGCCCGTTTGGTCTGAGTAAAATTTTTCCACCTGTCATATGTCCCAAATAATCTTGGACAGCGTTCTTTGCGTCTTGCAACGGATACCTTGCGCGGATATTGCTTTTGAGGTCTGTCGCTATGAGCTTTTGGGCACGTCGCCATAACATCATGATTTGAATCAAATTCTTATTGGTGATCCAAGGTCCCAACCAGAAGCCGTCAATAGTCTTGTCTTCAAAGATAAAATGGTCGGCTCCTGCTTGCGGTCCTTTATGTGACAGACAGCTATAGACAGTGACTTTGCTATGTTCTGGCAGCGCGTCTAGCAATTGCCGTGTCATCGGTCCGGCGACCGCATCAAAGGCTAGGTGGGCGTCAGCTTGATGGCATGCATCATGGAGTTGTTGGTCAAAGTCAGCCTCGCTACTATTCAAAACAATGGTTGCGCCTTGCTCATTGAGAAGTGCTACTTGTGCATCTCGACGCACAACGTTAATAACCTGAATCCCCTCACTACGACACAAGCGGTTGACCATTTGCCCTAGGGTACTTGCGGCGGCGGTTAGCACAATCGTGTTGTGTCCATCTTCTTTGGCAATTTCCAAAAAAGCACAGGCGGTCAGTGGATTGACCATAGACATTGCCCCTTGCTCTAGGCTCACCGTTTG
>JANQRM010000056.1 GCA_028284565.1 Anaerolineae bacterium
GAACGCCATCCCGCAAATCCGTGAACAAATGAACCATCGGCAACAATTCAACGTCGCTGGACAAGATGCCCTTGTCGCCTATCATGCCCAACTCTACAAACCCCGTCATGCAACTGTCTATTGCTGGTCGCCTAAGCCTCTCACAAAGCAACTCATCATCGCTATCC
Organism: Anaerolineae bacterium; assembly: GCA_028284565.1. Next base: position 168 of record JANQRM010000056.1, read on the forward strand.
AAGATTGGGGACACCGCGCAGGCTTCCGTTCATTGACCCTAACCATCCCCGAATCCCAAGCCAAACTCTTACCTAACGAAGCCCAAACCGCACCTCATCAACAGTGGGTCTATGCGATTGATGTCTAAATTGAACGACATCACGACCTTACTGAGCGATTTGGTATCCATTAATTCTGTAAATCCAGACCTCGTACCCGACGGTGCAGGCGAAGGACAAATCGCCCAATTTGTCGCGGATTGGTTGAAGGCTGTTGGTTTAGATGTCAACCTCAATCATGTGGTCAGAGCGCGTCCGAATGTGGTGGCTGTGCTGAAAGGAACAGGCGGTGGCAAGTCTCTCATGCTCAATGCTCACATGGATACGGTTGGCGTTGCAGGCATGACCCATCCCTTTACATCCCGAATCGAGAGTAATCGGCTCTATGGGCGTGGGGCGTACGATATGAAAGGCAGTCTGGCTGTTATCATGCTGGCGATGAAAGAGGCAAAGGAACTTGAGTTGAAAGGCGATGTGATTTTTACGGCTGTTGTTGATGAAGAATTTGCAAGTATTGGCACACAAGCGATTGCTGATGAATATCAAGCTGATGCCGCCATTATCACCGAGCCAACCGACCTCAACATCTGCGTCGCGCATAAAGGTTTCGTCTGGGTTGATATCGAAACACGAGGCAACGCCGCGCATGGTTCACGTTACGATATAGGAGTCGATGCCATCGCCAAAATGGGCAAGGTGATTGTGGAACTCAATACCCTAGCACAACAGATTCAAGATAAAATTAGCCATCCCTTCCTCAGCAGTGGGTCACTTCACGCGTCCATCATTCAAGGTGGACAAGAACTCTCCTCATATCCTGAACATTGCCTGCTTCAAGTCGAAAGGCGTACCCTGCCCGGTGAAACGGCAGAACAAGTCTCTTCTGAAATTCAACACATTCTCGATACATTGTCAAAAGACGACCACCAATTCCACGCCAAGCAAAGGGTCACTCTAACGCGTTATGCTTATGAAATCTCCCAAGATACGCCGATTGTACAAACCCTGAAACGATACGCCGATTCACTTTGCCCCACAAAACCAGAAATCATTGGCTTGCCCTTCTGGATGGACTCCGCCATTTTGGCATCGGCGGATATTCCGTCTGTCATATTTGGTCCCGTCGGAGCAGGCGCACATGCGGTTGAGGAGTGGGTGGATTTGAAGTCGCTTCAAGTTTGCAAAAATGTCTTGGTGGCGACGATACAGGATTTTTGTGCTTAGGTATTGAGATAATATGCCACGATTTTCCATGCGCCATCATAATCTCCCAGAATGTAGGTCGTAAGCTGGTCTTCCCAGACGCGAAACCGATTCTTACCTGTCTCGCGTGTGACGATGACCTTCGCGCCCATACGTTCCGATTGATGCACAATCTCATAACTGTTTTCATGAGGACCTGCCTCATCCAGCATCCCCTGAATCCACTCGGCAATGGACTCGTCCTTCAAAAACATATGCGCTTCAAGCTCTAAGGGGTTATCCGATGATCCACCAAACATCACAAACGATTTAGCAATAGAACGGGCAATCCGTGATGAATCTTTCTCCACAAATCCCAATATAAAATCTGCAATCACTTGCTCAGCCATCGCTTTTCCTTGTTTTAGGGTCATTCAATAACTGTAATCATAGCGAATGGGCGATATGAGTTGGGAAGGATTGGTCTTAGGCGGAATGAAGGTGAGACGATCGAGTTGAGGCACTAAAAGCCATGTTTTTGAAATAAGGCTTCGGCCTCGTCCATCGTCTCAAGAATGTGAATATGGAGAAATTTGCGCGGAAAGACCTGCTTAATGATTTTTAGCACATTCGCCAGTAAAAAGGGCATACCCACCAACACAATCAGCGACCCATCGGGTTTCCATTGCCCAATAAGCTCCGTCAAATACGTGAGCGATTGGTCGGGTACTCGTCGTGTATCGGCAAGATTAAATAGGATGGATAAGCGGTCGGCGTCTGCCATAGTGATCTGTTTACGGATGTCGCCCAGCGCGGAATCGAATTCTTCCCAAGTCCATAAGCCAATAAATTGCACATAGACACGAGTTTGTTCTGCATTGCCCCATCCAATCCGAATTGGCATTGAATCTCCCCACCCAAGATAATAGCGCGCGATTGCAACGATAATTAAATAACTTGTTATAAATTATAGGTGACAAATGGGATTTTCTAAGTTAACGATGAGTAGATATTTTACAAATCTGCGAAATCTGATACAATAAACCACAATGAACCTTTAAGAGACATAAAAATCTCTCCCATATAAATGAAGGCTGTTGAAGTCCCTCACGGTGCTTGAACGCCTATAGATGAAAGGATGGAACAATGGCAGACACAAACAAATTAGGGATTGAACCGAATGCGGTGTATTCCCGTCAAGAAGCGGCAGAGGCACTGGGTATCAGCCTAAGTACACTCAAACGCCTGATTAAGAAGGGGCATCTGCAAGTCAGCAAGCCCAATGGCATGCGTCGGGTCTTTATCACCGGCGATAGTATCCTCAAGATGCTCAACAGCACCGCCGTCGAAAACAGCGCATAACAGTAAACGATCATGTGGGGAATACCGCACTCGTTTGATATGCGACCTTCCCCACACGCTTTTCTCTATTTTCCAAATCCTCAATTGGATCGTTCCCACTCTGCACCCCGTATTGCCTTCAGCTCACGCCATTCTGGAATAACTGGAACTGCGCCTACTTCGCGTGCAATCTGGCGTGCCGCTAGCCCAATAATTGCCACAAAGGTCGGATAGGCGAGTTCGAGGTCGGCGAGTTGTTGCACATGCAAGCGTCCTGCCATCCCTGCAGAAATCGTCGAGACAATCTCTACAGCATGTTCACCTACTACATGCGCGCCCAAGATACGGTCTGTGCGACGGTCAACGATGAGCTTACAAAATCCCACTTGACGATCATCAATTACCGCGCGGTCTAAATCTGCATAGGGGACTTTGGCAGTGATTACATCATAGTGTTTTTTCGCCTGAGCTTCCGTCAGACCCACGCCACCATATTCGGGGTCGGTAAAGCCACCATGCGGGACTAAGCGTTCCTCCGCGCTTTGTTGATATGTCAGCAAGGCATTTTCCACAGCGATTCGTGCCTGATAGCCAGCGGATTGCACAAGCATACTCCGCCCGGTAATATCTCCAGCGGCATAAATATGCGGCACACTCGTTCGCAAATAGTCATCAACTTGCACATAACTTCCCTTTGTTTCCACCCCTGCTTTGTTCAATTGGAGGGGATCGATATTGCCGGGCCAACCAATTGAGGCAATCACCGCATCCGCATCTAGCGTGTGCAAACTGTCTTCTGCCCCGCGATAGTGTAGGGTTAAATGGCTGGATTGCTTCTCAATTTTGTCGATACCCTGAATCCCCGTACTCACTACAATTCCCCGCCTAATAAATTGCTGATAGATTTCGACGGAAACAGCTTGATCTTCGGTCATTAAAATGTGCGGGGCAATATCTAGGAGTGTCACCTTTGCGCCAAAGTCTTCCATTACGGATGCCAACTGGCAACCCGTTGCGCCACCGCCAATTATGGCTACCGATTGTGGGACTTCCGTTAAATTCCAAATGTCGCTACTGGTCAGGGCAT
>JANQRM010000079.1 GCA_028284565.1 Anaerolineae bacterium
GAAACACGCCACTGTTTATCAAAATCCCAGTCATATTAGTCATGTCATTAGTTGTTATCTACCTTTCGCTTGTAGTTAGCATCTGGCCCGAAGATTATTTCTGGGTTGAAAGAGAAAATGCTGTCATGCCCGTTTGGGTACGTGGCAATATTGAATCAGGCGTATTTGTCATCTTCAATCACGGAGGTCCGGGCAGTAGTGGCACCCTAGAATCGATCATCGAAGTCAGCCCAGGCAATGGAGACTTCAATCAAGAATCACCATTTAAGATTCTTGAAGAGGATTATGCTGTGGTGTACTGGGATCAAAGGCATTCAGGATTGTCAAAAGGAAGTGTAGATCCAAACGATAGCCAGGTAGATGATTTTGGCGAAGATTTAGCCGCTGTGATTGCAGAATTAGACAGGCGCTATGATGTTGAAAAGAGATTTCTGATTGGTCAAAGTTGGGGGCATTCTGTTGGAGCAAGCTATCTTACAGCGCTTGAAGATTGGCAAACCAACCAAGAAATGATTGACGGTTACATCATTTACAAAGGCAATCATGAACAAGGGATGGCCTACGAAATATCAAGGGAGCGAGTTCTGGCTCACGCCGAAAACAATATAAGCAACAACCAGGATGTCGAATATTGGCAGGAAGCCGTCACTTTTTATCAACAACGGCCAAACTTGACTGAAGTAGCGGACTACGGGATTCATTATATGTATCTCGATGAAGTGATGGGTGTTTCCTTTTCGATGTTTGACCGGGTATGGTCTTCCGTGAAGGCATCCTTCTTTTCGCCATTTAATGGTTTCCAACACTACTCGAATAATCGAGCAACAACCGGGGCAACAGAATTTATGTCGCATGTCCTGACAGACCGATCACTGGCAGAAACAATTCACCGCATTGAAATTCCAACCCTAATCATTTATGGGCGCCAGGACATCGTTGCTCCTGTCGAAGTCGGAGAGTTTATCTACAATGAAATCAGCACAGAAGAGCAAGATAAAGAGCTGGTTGTGTTGGAGAATTCTCGTCACGGTGCTGAACATGAAGATAGAGAATTATTGCAGAACACAATAATTGACTTCATTGAAACATATCGATGACTAGGTGTGTACAGTCCCAACAGTCAGCGACCGAGTAATTGGTACGCAGATAGCGTGTGAAGGAAAGAAACATAGTGCAAAAACTAAACAAGACACGAACAATCCGAATTCTAGCCGTTGTCATGTTCACTGTCGCCATCAGCGTTGCGGTGACATTATCCGTTGTGGTATTTGTCCAACGGAATGAAGAGGAACCTGCTCCGTGGGAAGGGCCACAATTGAGTCAACCCCGCGACCAACTGACTGTTGAAGGTCTACAGCAGAATGGAATCCACCCGCTAATGGACATGAGCTACTTCGCAAGACCTGTATGGGCAGGCGAAGCAACGCATCGTCTTTCAGGCTCACTCTCGTTTGCAGATACCCGTATGATCTTTCAACGAGATAGAGCACCTTATGCTGGAGAGAACACATTTCCGGAATTTACTGTAGATTTCATTACCCATGATGGCGCACTGATTCCCCTTCAAAAAGACCCGATCGTCTCCAGACACTACAGCAACAGTTTCTGGGATGTAATCGTAGGTGCGGGGGAAGTGTGGCATGAAGAAGGTGATGGGGAATGGAGTCGGGCTTCCTTTCCACTGTCTATGATCGATAGATACATGGGACAGGTCAGAAACTGTGTGGCAACCTTTGTTTTCCAATCTGACACGATCAGCAACGGTTATGTCCAGTGCAGTCAGGAAACAGCCGATTATCAGGATAACTCCGGTGGAGATATCCGTGTCATGATCGGAAACATGGCATATTTACCCGTAGATTTCCCAAATTCCGAAGATGTCATCAACAAGCATGAAGAACATATAGCGAGACGACTTCGTGTTTTGCCATTGGATACCATTGATCAGGATAACCAAATCGCTGATTACTTCAGCCGATCTTTGTTAACAAACGCATCAACCAGCCTCGGCGCAATCCTCATTGATGAAACAATCTATCTACATCCACCAAATACCCGTCACGGTCTCTTCCCATACCCCACCGAAATGCGACATGGGGTCTATTCCGTCACCAAGAGTATGGCTGGTGCGCTAGCGTTGTTTTACCTTGAGGAACGGTACGATGATGATGTATTTGACCAATTGATCGTCGATTATGTACCAGCGCTAGCGGATCACCCTGCTTGGCAAGGGGTAACGTTCTCCCATACGCTCAATATGGTGACTGGCACGGAGGGCAGCGAATCATCCGAACACCTTCTTGATATTCTTGTCTTGGCGAGAAGCGCAGAAGAGAGCATCAACAATATCGCTATCCTTGGTGATTATCCTGAAGCACCCGGCGAACAGTTTAACTATGCCTCTACAAATCTGTTTGTCCTGTCCTATGCTTTGCAAAACTATGTCGAAGAGAAAGAAGGCCCAGGCGTCAATTATTGGGATCTGGTTCACGAAAACGTGTTGATTCCCATTGGTGCGGAGTACTTCACATTACGGCACACATTGGAAAGTGATGGCTCACAGGGTATTCCTATGCTGGCATGGGGAGTAATGCCAACGCTCGATGAAGCAGCAAAAATCACTTTGTTGATCACAAATGAAGGGGAATATGAAGGTCAGCAATTATTGAACCGGACAAGAATTCGTGAAGCCCTTGGTCGAACAGATTGGACAGGCTACGAAACGAATGAGCGTGGCGTAACGTATCGGCACTCCTTTCGGTCAACATCTTTTAGCGTCGCTTCAGGTTGTCAAGTCGACGTCAGTTATATGTTGGGCTTTGGTGCAAATCATGTGCTGTTTTTGCCGAATAACGTTGTGATTATTCGGTTTATGGACGAATTTGACTTCGATATTGATACCCTTATCCAACGTGTCGAAAGACAAATCCCATCTTGCTCATGATATGTATGGCACCCTTTCAATTATGAACCATTGAGCATGGAATCAACCTTCCTAGATTTCTACGAAGACTTGCTAGTAGATGTTGTGAACGATTACACAGGCTTCGGGAATACTCTAGGCGATGTCACAGACGTGCAGGAATCCCTCGGTTGGGCAGCAGAGGGGGTGGTCTCCACCGCGCCAGGTCTGATCGCTTTTGCACGCGGTTTGTTCAGTGGCGACCGGGATATGATTCCGAAGTGCCCAAATCTGACCAAGTCTGTGCCTAATGTGGATGTGGTCAGTCTGGATTGTGGTCATAACATCCAGAAGAAAAAGCCCCAAGAAACAAATCAGGCGCTTTTGCGCTGGCTGGAACAGCAGGCTACCGCTTTTAAGCACCGAGGAACGAGACACCATCATTTCTAGCAGGAAAGCAGTGTTCATCTGGGACTTGTTACAGCACGTCTTTTTCTATTCTCGTAAGCCACCAGCCTCCGGGCTAT
>JANQRM010000102.1 GCA_028284565.1 Anaerolineae bacterium
CGCCGATCCTCCAAAGCTGATGAAGGGCAAGGGAACCCCTGTCGACGGTACGAGGGAGGTCATCACTGCGATATTCAGGAGGGCTTGCACCACAACCCATATCGTAAAGCCGGAAGCCAGCAATGCCCCAAAGGTATCGACGGAATTGCGCGCAATTTGGAATCCTCGTATGGCAAAGGCAATGAATAAGAAGACAACCACTGATGCCCCAACCACACCGAGTTCCTCACCTATTACGGCAAAGATACTATCCGTATGCGGTGCAGGGAGTGCATTAATCTTCTGGGTACTTTGTCCCAAGCCGACACCAAACCATCCCCCATTAACGAAGGAAATAATGGCTTGTTGGGTATGGTAGCCTGCTTCTGTGGGATTGTTGACTGCAGCGAGATAATCTGCCACACGGCTCTGAGCATAGGGTTGGCTTTGGACTACTAACAGACCGATGACAGCTGTAAACACAGCTATTGTGATGAGATGTAACACCCGCGCACCTGCGAGGAAAAACATCGCGCCTGCTGTAAGGATAATCACCGCCGCTGAACTCAAGTCAGGTTGGAGGATAATCAAGCCTGCGATAATCCCAATCAGTACACCAAAAGGTATTAATCCAAAGGCGAAACTCTGCGGTTTGGTCGTCTTAGAACCCAGCCATGCCGCCAGATAAACAACAATAGAAAATTCTGCCAATTCGCCCGGCTGGAAGCGTCCGCCAATGAGCGATCGTCTAGCCCCAAAGGTGTCATCCCCGAAGAGCAAAACCGCAATCAACGCCGCGATTGTGATTAATAAGAGCCAGATGGCAAAACGTTTCCAAAAACGATAATCAATGAAGGAGAAAAACGCCATCGCCGCGACACCCATGACAACATTCCGCAAGTGTTCTTCAACGAAGAAGGCAGTCGGACTACCACGAGTCGCCGCGCTACCATCAAAGGTCGTGCTAAAAATCATCATTGCGCCAACGACCAGCAATAAGAACGTCATAATGAGCATAGGCTTATCGAGAGAAGCGACGAAGCCGATTTTACGCTCGGTGGGTTGCGAACGAGCATCATCCTCCACAAAGCGAGGCGCACCTTGACGGGGTGCAGACCGCACCATCGGACGTGAGCGTTGTGGATACGCAGATTGAATAGGCTGGTCAGTCATAGAAATCGTCGATTCTCTGTCAATACACTTACATGAACTGATTTAACGCAAAGACACAAAGACTTTTGTACTAATAAATCTGTTAAATCCTGTATTTCCCTCATAAAGACCATCACGAAAACACATATTTTTCTACTTCTTCAATTGATGTTTCGGAGGTTATTTTCAAGCTAGTCCACTCACCTTCTCTAAATAAGTATAAGCCATATCTGTCGGGTATATATGACCTGTACCAGATTACAAAGTCTGCAAATTTTGTCCCCAGTTCCAATCCAAGAATTTGCATATCTTCACCAATAAGGGAACCTGAAACTTCAAATTCGTCCCCGATTCCTAATACCCATGAAAAAGGCGGACTGACAACTACTTGGAACTCTTCTTTCAATTTGGCAATAAAATCGCTAAAGAAGATTCGCAAATCACTTGTTTCTCCTGCCTCATCAGGATTCTCCCATGAATCTGGCGGATATGGAGTTATATAGTGAATGGTTGCCATTTCATAGTCTTTGCAAACAGAATGCTATTGTCTTTGATTTAGATATTCTAACGTATTCCATTATAGCTGAGATACACATTGACGAAAGTGTTCCCCACGTTCCGCAAAGTCTTGGTAGGCATCGTAGCTCGTCCCACCGGGGGACAGGAGTACGACATCCCCTGCTCTAGCAACTTCGGTAGCCCGTTGTATGGCTTCATCAAGGGTATCGACAATCGTCATCACGCCCTCACCCGCCCCCATCAATTTGAACATCGGCACAACTTTATCCCGCACCTGCTTCTCGCCTTCCTTGCCAAAGATGATGACATGACGTGACTTTCGTAAAGCAAGGCTTACCGCTTTATCCCATTTCAGGTCTTTATCTGCCCCGCCAATCAAGGTCACGAGGGGTTCATTGAAACTTCTGAGTGCCGCGAGAAGACGTTCTGGTGCGGTGGCGATGCTGTCATTGACATAGGTCACATCGTTGTGAACACACACGACTTCTAGGCGATGGGGAACAGGCTTAAAATTGATAATCGCAGAGCGCATCACATCTGTCGTTATGCCGGGATGATCGGTTGCCAAGCCCAACACACCCGTAATCGCACAAGCGCCGAGGACATTCATCACATTATGGTCGCCACGAAGGGGAATCTCCTCCCGATTGCAGACGATATGGGGCATGTAATCAAAACTGGCAGACCCCGCCACAATGAGTCTGTCCCCTGTCATGAACGCCCCATCGGGCATAATCTCATCCATACTGAAAAATGCCAACTCACCTTCGGGCAACATTTCTAACGCACGACTGCCCATATCATCGTAGCCTAAGACGGCGACATCCACAGGCGATTGATGCTTGATAATGTTCGCTTTAGCACGCATATAATTTTCCATCGTGCCGTGACGGTCTAAGTGATTGGGTGTGATATTGAGGACGGCGGCGACCTGTGGGCTGTGCTTCATTAGTTCGAGTTGGAAGCTCGAGAGTTCCATCACCACGCGGTCATCCGGTTTGATTTCTGCAAGGGAATCCAAGAGGACATCGCCGATATTGCCACCGACCCATGTTTTATAGCCCGCGAGTTTGAGAATATCACCAACAAGCGAGGTGGTTGTGGTTTTGCCAGCACTGCCTGTAATGCCAATCACGGGAGCCGGACAGCGTTCAAGGAACAAATCAGCATCATTCGAGAAGGGAATGCGTCGTTCTCGCGCCAATTCTAAGACAGGTAAATCTAAAGGAACCCCGCCCGATACACAAATCAGCCTTGTGCCATGGAGCAATTCGTCGGGATGTTCACCGAGTACGAATTTCACACCCGGATAATCGCGTCGTCTGAAATCGATTTCTTCGGCTGTGCGAGAGTCGCTGACGGTCACTTTTGCGCCGACAGTGGGTAGCCAACGTGCGAGGGCTTGTCCTTGCCGTCCA
>JANQRM010000106.1 GCA_028284565.1 Anaerolineae bacterium
ATTCATCTTCAACGAGTGAGTCACCCATTGCAATGACCTGCGCTTTGAAGAAGGTGTTTGCCATCCCACCCCCAACAAGGAGCTTATCCACCTTGCCTAACAGAGCTTCAATCACAGTGATTTTATCGGAGACTTTCGCTCCACCCAAAATGGCAACAAATGGACGCTTGGGATTTTCAATGGCTTTCGATAGATAGTCGATTTCTTTTTCAAGTAATAATCCCGCGACGGCTGTCATCTTTTCAGAGACACCCACATTAGAAGCATGCGCGCGGTGGGCGGTTCCGAAAGCATCGTTCACAAAAATCTCGCCATGCTCAGCCAGTTGGGAAGCGAAGTCGCTGTCATTTTTGGTCTCACCCACATGAAAGCGCGTATTTTCGAGCACGGCAATACTACCTTCTGGCATTTTAATCAATGCCTCTTTGACAGAGTCTCCGACACAATCGTCAATGAAGGTCACGCTAATATCCATCAAATGTGATAAGGCATCGGCAACAGGTGCGAGCGACATCGAGTCGTTGCGTTCTCCTTTTGGGCGACCTAAGTGCGACATCAACACAAGGGATTGGGGATTCTTATCTAAAATGTATTGAATGGTGGGGATAGCCGCGCGAATACGCGTGTCATCGGTGATGGTTTTTCGATCCAACGGAACATTGAAATCAACACGCATCAATACCCGTTTGCCAGCAAAATCGACATCTTTAACTGTCATTTTATTCATCTGTCTCCTCCATAAATGAAAAAGGCGAGGCAAATATGCTTGTCCTCACCTTTAATATTCAATCCAATAAGTAACCTAGAGGCGATCCCCCATGAATTTGATGAGGTCAGCAACACGGCTAGAATAGCCCCATTCGTTGTCATACCAAGTGATGACTTTGACTAACTTACCACTCACGTCAGTAGAGAGTGCATCAATGATGCTGGAATAAGGATTGCCAATGTAATCTGTCGAGACAAGCGGTTCGTGCGAGACATCAAGAATGCCTTTCATACGAGTTGAGGCGGCTTCTTCATAGGCATCAATCAACTCATTTTTATCCGCTTCTTTTTCGACAGTCGCCACAAAATCAACAAGTGAGCCTGTTGGTGTCGGGACACGAACTGCCATTCCATCAAACTTACCTTCAAGTTCGGGGATGACAAGCGAGACAGCTTTGGCGGCTCCAGTTGAGGTTGGAACGATATTTTCGGCGGCGGAACGCGCACGACGTAAATCCTTGTGCGGTAAGTCGAGAATACGTTGGTCAGCCGTGTAACTGTGGATGGTTGTCATATAGGCTTGTTGGATACCATACAAATCATTCAAGACTTTAGCGGCAGGGGCAAGACAGTTCGTCGTACAAGAGGCATTGGAAACAATATGGTGACTGTTGCTATCGTACTGGTCTTCATTCACCCCCAAGACAAGCGTAATATCGGGGCTTTTGGCAGGTGCAGAGATAATGACTTTCTTCGCTCCTGCGGTGATGTGCTTCGATGCACCCGCATGGTCACGGAAGATACCCGTACTTTCAACCACAATATCCACGCCCAAATCGCCCCACGGGAGTTCTTCTGGATTACGCACAGAGAGGGCTTGAATCTCATCACCATCAACAACGAGACTGCCATTATTGACTTCGACACTGCCTCGATAAACGCCATGAGTAGAATCATATTTGAAAAGGTGTGCCATTGTTGCTAAGTCGCCCAAGTCATTGAAGGCAACAATATCAACAGCATCGCCATGATATTCCTTAATGGCTTTAACTACTTGCCGTCCAATCCGTCCAAAACCGTTGATACCGATACGAATAGCCATAGTTTTTCTCCTTGATTTAATCGATTAATTAAGTTCAGAAGTGATGGGTAACTGTACATTACCCCCGATTCGTTCTTCTTGACAAATTTTTAATATTTCTTTAGCAATTTTTTTAGGATGATGTCGCCATATTTGCTCTTTATCCGCGAGATCAGTATAGCGTATCTCATAACGTTGCAGAATTTCATGATTATTAGGGACAGGTTCAACATAATTTTCAATCAAGTCATCCTGCTTTTTGTGTGCAATCACTGCTTGGAATACGCCGCGCCCAATGTGCTGTTCAATCGATAAAACATGCTCTGCAACGGTGTAACCCATCGTCTCACCCGGTTGGGTTGCGACATTACAAACATAAATTTTGAAGGCACTGGTCGCTCGTAAGGCATGAGCAATACCAGTAATCATGAGATTGGGCAGGATGCTTGTGTAAAGACTTCCCGGGCCCAATACAATCACATCAGCGTCCAAAATGGCTTGCACACTATCAGGATAGGCAACGGGGTCACTTGGTTCAAGGGTGATTTGCTGAATCTGTCCATTCAACTCACCTATTTTTGACTCCCCTTGCACCCGAATCACCCGTGATGAATTAGGTAATTTCACTGAGGCAACCAAATGAACATCATTAAGCGTGGCAGGTAATACACGTCCATTGATATTTAGGATACGTTCAACTTCAATTAGAGCTTCGGCGAGGCTGTTATCTTGCCCATTGCCTTCATGTACCACTTCACTCAAGGCAGAGATGAACAAATTTCCAAATGCATGTCCTTTCAAATCACCAAATTGAAAACGATATTGAAATAGGCGTGTGAGTAAGCTCGTATCATCAGCCAACGCCACAATATTATTGCGTAAGTCACCGGGGGGAATCACTTGCATCTCTTGACGCAGTCGACCTGAACTTCCCCCATCATCTGCAACCGTGACAATGGCTGTGATATTTTGCGTGTAGGGTTTCATCCCAGTTAAGACAACAGGTAAACCCGTTCCCCCACCGATAGCGACAAATTTCATTCCTCGCTGACTTTGACGAAAGGCATAGACATCATCAGCAAGATTACTACTTTGATTCCGTCGGTAAGGAGCGAGTAGATTATTTGAGAGCCGAAGTATGGCAATCCCGCCGAATAGTGCGCCGATAATAACACTGGCAAAACTTGCCAGTCCATTTTGTTGGGATAACCATAAGCTAAGCGTTTCTGTAGAGATCGTCTGCAGAAATGCAGAGGCAATGCCAAACGCCATAAGCAACAAGCCGACCATCAGCAACAATAACCAACGTTTAACTCCAATACCGGGTACAAGCCACTTCCCCCATCGGCGAAACATCAGTTAGTCGCTCGCTTTCCCCAATGCCACATGCCAAGCAGAAGTACTATCGCGCCCAATGTGGTCATCCCTCCAATTGTCAATGAGGCATCAAACCAGAATTGCTCTGGAAAGAGCCGAATTAGCGTATCCGAATAAGCAAATCGCCATGTCCCCGCTTCAAAGAACAGTTCATGAAAAGTATCAAAGAAGGTGTTCCATGCGACAATCGCAAAGACCACAATTGATGCAACAATCGCTAATGTGACTAGACTACCTTGTAGGAGACCTAAACGTAATTGTCGTCTACCATTGGGAATACGCCAGAGGATGAATAGGATACTAACTGTCACGAGCAAAATAATACTTGCACACAAAAACGAGACTTGCGTAACAACTTTAACATCTTCCATATGACGAAGTGCACCCGCCTCATACATCGGACAGTCTGTGGCAGTAGAAGGCGCATTCCAGCATTTGTCGATAGGCAGACGTAAATCCCCTAAGTATTCGATACCCTCGTCATTGAACAGATAATTGAGTGCATAGGGTGCGTATTCCAGACGATCTTCAAGCGTAAAGCCATAGAAATCATCTGGAAAGTCGGCACGATTGTATTCAATCGAGAAAAATAGAGGTGTCATCACCCAACGGATACTGCCCAGCGTTAGCAATATTGGGACAGCCAAGATGAGCCATAACCGAAATATCTGCAGAAGGATGCGATTGATAGGTTTACTTTTGTCCATAGGCTAGCGTAAGGTATCTGCTCCGCCAGATAATAAGAAATTCAGCACCAGTGAATCCACTAAGGTTTCAACCGGCGCGCGGTCATCCGTAAAAACTATATCATTTTGCTCAGTAGGAACCAGTGAGGCTATACCTAGCGAGAGCGAATCTAAAAGTAAGCGATTGGAATCGGCTGGTAATAAAGACAAATTTGCGGATAAGTTCCCGCTTGAAGTCGGTTGGTTGGTAGCGACCAATATCGTGTTGAAAGAATAGGGTACATCCATTGTATGAATCGTCGGGAAAACATACGACAGTGTGTGTGTTAGGGCTTCGACCAAACGTCTATCAGTCTGTGTTCGTCCGACATTAATCACCATCACTCCGTCATCTTTGAGATGCGCTTTCACCTCTTGGAAGAACTCAACTGTCGTCAGATGCCAAGGGATATAAGGCGGACGATAGGCATCCACACCAATGACGCTATAGGTCTTATCCAATTGATTGAGGATATACCGCCCGTCCTCCGCATACGAAGTCAAGCTCGGCATAGAATCCGCGTTCATATCGAAGAATTGCTCACCTGCTTCGATAATCACGGAGTCAATCTCCACTCCATCAATTGGAATATCACCATAGACATGAATATATTGACGCGGGATAGTTCCGGTTGCCAAGCCAATTACCAAGAGCGAATCGACATCGGCTGGTAAAACAGGTGGTGAGTTAAAATAAGGCGCGACCAGAAAAAAATCCCATGTCCGTCCATAAGCCACTTGTGTGGGATGCCATTGGCTATGAATCCCCTGCCCTTCATTCAGGTAAAGATAACGATACCCGTTGTCATCCTCTTGAACTTGAATGTAGTTGTAAGCACTCTCACGCTCGAAGAGCAGTTGGGAACCTGCTTCTGGCGGGCGCAAGGGACCTTGTAATGCCAAAAGAAACAGGATTGCAATCACGATAGGCATCCAAGCAAAGCGCAAGACACCCAATCCTTGGTGTCGCCCTAAGCCGATAAATGCGACAGTAAACAGTATCCCCGCAAAGACAATAAACGTGCGAGTCGTACCCAATTCAGGGATAAGTATCAACACAGGCAGAAACGTCCCAACTAAACTCCCCAATGTACTGAGTGCATAGATTTGTCCAGCAACCTTGCCAGAAGTTGCCACATCCTTCGTTGCTAGGCGAATGGCAAAAGGCGAAACCGTACCGAGTAAGGTAATCGGAGCAGAAAATAAAATAAGCACCGAAACAAACGAACCCAATGCAAGTCCTGCTTCTGCTCCCACAACCGATTGCGCCGTCCCAGTGAGTATGGGTCGAGATACGAGAGGAATTAACGCACTCAGAAACGCACCCCACAAGATGATTTTGTAGAGCGTTGTTGGATAAGGCGAACGGTCCGCCCAACGCCCACCAATGAAATAGCCCACCGTCAGATAGAGCAACATCAATCCAATCACATTCGCCCAGACTAGATTGCTTGTCCCAAAAACATTGCCCAACAAACGAGAAGCCGATAACTCAACCGCCAAAGTCGTCATTCCACTCACGAAAACGACGAGGTAAAGAAAAACGGTGGATACAGTTCTGGCAGGTGCTTGGGTTTTCATAATTGACAACGCGATAATTTGAATAGGAGTGTAATCGTCAATTCACCTAGCATGAAGGGGAAAATTGCTTAACCAAAACCATTAAAAGCA
Organism: Anaerolineae bacterium; assembly: GCA_028284565.1. The sequence continues at coordinate 5,563 of JANQRM010000106.1, forward strand.
CTTTGACGGGCTGTAGCGGGGCGTTGAGCAAGGGCGGCGGTCAGATCATCATTATGGCGAACTCGTATTGTTGGAATATTCGCTAGTTGAAGCATCCCCCGAATCACTTCAGACGATTCAGGTCGCCCAAAGGACTGTGGATCAACAAAGATACACATCGGGCGAATACCACGACGTTGCAAAATTTGCGCTTCTGTCACCCATGCCTCATCCAGTGATGACGTGACAATAATCAGTGTTGTCCCGCGAGTGAAAGAATGAGTCTCTAACGACAACATCTCTTTCAAAGCAAAGGGAGCCAAACTCCGTGAAACTGCCAATGACTGATAAATCCGAGTTAGCTGCCGATTCCCGCGCTCTGGTTGGAATATCTCTCGATGAGGATTATATGCCGCATAACCTAACGCACGCTCTTGATTGACAAAATACTTAGCAAGCGATGCCGCAATAACCACACTATATTCTTCGGTCGAAGGCGGTAACCCTTGACTTAAGGAGACAATGGGTCCCGTTTGACCGATGCGCTGAATACTCGAATCTTCTACAAGGGATTGCATTGAAAAATCGACAAATAGCCATATATCAACCAACGGGTCAATCTCAAATTCCTTGACGATGAGCTGTCCCCTTTTGGCAGAACTACGCCAGTGAATCCGATTGAAGCTATCCCCCGATACATAGTCACGCACACCTGCGGCATTCGTCGTGAGCTGATGCGTGATTCGACGTTGCGCTTCCCCACCTGTCAATAAGCCAACAGGGAGTTCAAAGCGATTAATCGGCACAGTAGCGGGATATACAATCAACCGTTCTGTAGCATTGATTCGCCGTGGCGTGAGAAACAAACCAAAGGGGTCACCACTAATCACCGTAATGGGTCCCAGTTGGAATTCGCCCCGTACCAAACAGGGCGTTTGTACTTCCCAGCGATATTGCCGTTTTCCTAAGATGGTTGGGATGACATGACTCGCCCGATGTCCCGGCAAATCTGAATGATCTCGTACCTCTAGCCACAGTTTCGGCAGAAAGCTAGTGTTCCTGACTAGAAACATTTCTTGAAAATTGCGTCCCACTTGTGAGCGACGGGAGCGTGTACTACGCCCAATCCGAATGCCACGCACCGCAAACCATGCCCAAATGAGCGAGACAATCATCAATCCACCGAAGAGATAGGCAAGATTGAAGAATATCGAGCGTCCAGTAAATAAGCCAGCGACGAGACTGCCGATAATCAACACGTAGAGTGTATTACGTCGATTAGACATAGAGGAAGCTAGCGCGCAGTAGAACCGGGAACAGGAGTAGTCGTGAGAATATCTTGGATAATGGTACGTGATGAAATGTTCTTGATACGCGCCGCTGGACCTACAATCACGCGATGCGCGAGAGACACCTCAGCCAGTGCTTTCACATCATCTGGAATCACATAATCGCGTCCTGCCATCGCCGCCCGCGCCTGTGCAGTACGGAAAAGAGCTAAGGAACCTCGCGGACTACTTCCCAGATAAACATCAGTATGCGCGCGTGTTGCAGTGACAAGGTTAATGATGTATTGCTTGACTTCTTCTGCGACATAGACTTCCAGAATCGCCTGTTGTGCCGCTAATAATTCCTGCACGCTGACAACCTGTTGAATATTTTGAATGGGATGTTGATATTGTTGGGAGGATAAAATCGTCAATTCTTCCACTGCAGAAGGATAACCCATCTGAATCCGTAACAGAAAACGGTCAAGTTGTGCTTCAGGAAGCGGGAACGTCCCTTCATATTCAATCGGATTCTGTGTTGCCATGATTAAAAAGGGTTCGTTCATAGCATAGGTCGTGCCGTCTACTGTGATTTGCTTCTCTTCCATCGCTTCGAGGAGAGCCGATTGCGTCTTGGGCGTGGCACGATTGATTTCATCCGCCAA
>JANQRM010000115.1 GCA_028284565.1 Anaerolineae bacterium
CGCCGATATACGCACCGACATCGGCTTGTCATCGTCCCATACATCACGCAAAGCACGAAAAACTTCTAAAGGATAGCGACAGCGATTTTCGATTGACCCGCCATATTCATCATCACGATGATTTGTTAAAGGTGAGATAAAACTACTCAACAGATAGCCATGCGCGCAATGTAATTCGAGCCATTCAAATCCGGCTTCATGCCCCCACTGTGCCGCCCGCACAAAGTCGGCTTTTACGGCATCCATATCATCGCGGGTCATCGCGCGCGGAGTTTGATTTTGTTCACCATAAGGAATAGCGGAAGCCGCCATCAGTTCCCAATTGCCTTCAGGGAGTGGTTCGTCGGTGCCTTCCCAGCCAACACAAGTCGAACCTTTGGGACCGGCATGACCCAGTTGCAATGCCATTTTTGCATCCGAGTTTTGATGCACATAGTCCACGATGCGCTTCCACCCAATCATATGTGCTTCCTCATACATACCCGCACAACCGGGGGTGATGCGTGCATCAGGAGCTGTACAGGTCATTTCAGTAAATATTAAGCCAGCACCACCATGTGCGCGACTGCCAAAGTGGATGAAGTGGAAATCATTGACGAGACCATCGACTGCCGAATACATCGCCATTGGGGAGACAACGACACGATTACATAAGGTCAACCCACGGACGGTAAAAGGTGTAAACATAGGCGGTAGAGGCTTATCCGTCTTTGCAAACCACGCCTCGTAATTCTCTAGCCAGTATTGATCGCGCAGACGGAGATTTTCGTGTGATACTCGTTGACTCCGCGTTAGTAAACTATAGACAAATTGCTCGCCTTCAAATTGTGTATAGCGATCAACGTGTTCAAACCATTCGGTGCTATTCCTTGCCGCACTTTGAATTTTAATCACTTCCAATTTGCGAATGTCCTCATATTCTTGCAACGCGCTTGCTAAATCGTCGACATCGCAGATGACACGATTTAACGTAATAGCATCTTCCAGCGCAAGTTTTGTACCTGATCCAATCGAAAAATGGGCGGTATGGGCGGCATCACCGAGTAAAAGTATATTGTTATGGATCCATTTTTCATTGATAACATGCTTGAAATTGATCCATGGGTTGCTAATATGACTCATATTGCTAATGAGCGCATTCCCATCCAGATATTCACTGAACAGCTCCTCACAGAAGCCTATGGATTCCTCCGGTGACATTTTTTCGATCCCAGCACGATGCCAATTATCCTGTGGGGTTTCGACTATCACGGTACTCATTTCATGATCAAATTGGTAGGCATGGAGTTGAAACCAGCCGGCATCTGTCTCTCTAAAGGCAAACGTAAACGCATCAAACTTTTGATAAGTTCCGAGCCAGATATATTTGCAATCGCGGATGGTAATGGTGGGGCAAAAGTATTTGGCAAAATCAGAGCGAATCTGACTATTTACGCCATCTGCCGCGATGATTAAATCGGCATCTCCAAAATCGTCGAGGTTCGTGATATTGTGTTCAAAGTGAAGGTTGATACCCAGGTCTTTTGCGCGATCTTGTAAGATTGTCAGTAAACGCATCCGCCCAATTCCGCTAAAGCCATGTCCTCCAGAGCGGTAGGAATTGCCTTTGAAGTGAACTTCGATATCATCCCAATGATAAAATGAACCCACTATCGCATCATGAGAGGCAGGATCAGCTTGAGCGAGGTTATCCATGGTTTGATCAGAGAAGACAACACCCCAGCCATAGGTGTCATCGGCGCGGTTACGTTCATAAACGTCAACTTGCCAACTGGAATGAGATTTTTTAAGCAAGATAGCGGCATATAACCCACCGGGACCACCACCTATACAAACAATTTTCATCGTGTACCTTTAAACTTATTTTGTGTTTATTTTTTGACCGTTCAGGTTTAACATCTTCAATTTTTCTGCTTAATTTTAGTCAAAGAGTTACGGTCAATTTTACCAGATGTCGTTTTAGGAAGTGCGTCGATAAAAACAATCTCTCGCGGATATTTATGTGGGGCAAGTTGTGACTTCACATACGTTTGTAGTTGTTCAACGAGTTGAACCTCTTCAAGTTGCCGTTTTGAAAGCACAATGAACGCACATGGCTGTGTCAGACCCTCCACTTGAACGCCGACAACCGCACTTTCTTGTACGGCTTCATGTTCTAGCAAGCATGATTCGATTTCGAGTGGCGAAATCCATATACCACCGACTTTGAGCAGGTCATCTACGCGCCCCTCGAACCAATAATAACCTTCTTTATCTCGACGGAAAAGATCGCCCGTGTGGATAGTATCTCCAGAAAATGTCTTTTTGGATTTCTCATGCTCATTCCAGTACATGAGTGCTGTGCTTTCACCAGTGATCCAAAGTTCGCCCACTTCACCATCCACAACAGGTTGTCCTTTCTCATCGACGATCTCTGCTGTGTAGCCGGGAACAATTTGACCGAGACTCCCGACACGCCCACCGGAACCCGGACGAACCGATATATAAATGTGGTAGGCTTCGGATGAACCAATACCATTAATTGTTTCGACACCAAATGTATCCAACCAGCTTTGATGAATCGCAGGGGAGAGTGCTTCTCCAGCAGACGTGTTTAGACGCAAACTGCTAACATCATAGGTTGACGCTTCAGGATGGCTGATCATCGCATTCATCATCGTCGGCACATTGACCAAAATCGTTGGCTTATATTGTTCCACAAGAGCTAGCATTCGCTCTGCTGTTGAGCGTTGGGGAAAAATGATGCCACATGCCCCCACGCCATAGGCAAATAGGGTCACGAGGTCACGAGCATAGCCAAAGAATAGCTTTGGCACGGCGAGTATCCTGTCTGACTGTGTCATATTCAGCACTTGTTGAGCATAGCTCACGAAACTGATTACTGGATCATGCTGACAATGAACAGCCGCCTTCGGTTTGCCTGTACTACCTGTCGTAAATTTCCAGAGGGCGATATCATCTTTTGTCGTATCGGCTACCTGCAAATCAGTTGGTGCATCGGCGATAAGTCGGCTGAGGTTGACTTCATTTTCTTCTAATGAATTGGCTTCACCAACTACTAGAATCTTGCGTAAATGGGGGCATTGACTGGTAATGTCGCGGACTTTTTGCACATTCTCCCCGTCAACAATGATGACCTTTGCCCGACTATAATTCAAGTAATAGAGATAGTCGTGCGCTTGTAAGAAGGGATAGATTTCAGCAACAACGGCTCCGATTTTGACGACTGCATACCAAGACGCGACAAATTCTACGCTGTCATTGAGTGCTAACAAAACCCGGTCTTCCATCTCGACACCCAAAGAGAGAAGTCCATGACCAATACGATTGGTGAAATTGCAGATTGCTTGATAGGTATAGGTTATCTCCTCCACGATGAGTGCAGGCGATTCCGCCCGACCTGCTTCCAAGTTGCTATCGAGAAAATAACTCGTTAGGTTGAATTGTCTTGGAATGTCGTGATAGGTTAACATTTCCGACCTCGAATCATGCTATTCACTTGGCTATTCAAACCAATTCACAATACGGTCAACCAATGGAGGGTCGTCGTTTAAGGCGATGTCCGTGTCCAGTAAAGTCGCACAGTTTGGACAGAAAGCCTCAATGAGTACATAGCCATGACCCGAAGTACGCAGAGGTCCAGCTTTCGCTATATCAGATCTGTTTAATACAGCGTGATCCTTCCAATCGGCGTTGGCAGGAGCTACTTCATGACTACACCACGTACATTGTGTCGCGCCCGCATTCGTTTGTTGCAAGTATTCGTTTATCCGTTTTCCAGTGGATGTAATGACTTGTCGCTCATTTAGACTTGAAGCAATCGAGCGACCCACTCGTTCTTCACGAATCGCATGTCGTCTGGCAACTGTCGCTTCTTCATCAACTTCATCCTGTTTGATGACAACGCCGTAAATATCGTGAGCAGACGCTTCTGAAACTAAACCTAACAGAATATCAGCCAGAACTTTCTGCGGGTTACGGTCAATCGGATCGCCATAACCGCCACCACCCATAAAGCGGATATACTGAATATCCCCTTTTGGCAGATGCACCGATCCCCATTGAATCATTTCCGTTTGTGTGCCAGTGGTTGTGTCACGACTATAGGGTAAATCATCTATATTCCCCTCGCGGAATGTTGCGTAACCCACATTACAACCCGGATAACCACCGAATATGCCGAGGCTCATGGGAGCTTGTGTTCCTTTGCCAAATAGCGTTAAGCCCATTGGCATCGGTCCGATTTCATTGGGGGTAAAGGCATATTCATGGCACACCCCACCGCGAAATTTACCGGGACCGCCGGAATCTGGCACAGGTCGTCTGTAAAGATATAGCAAGGGCGTATTGAGTTCTTGGCTTTCTACATTCGCCCATCGGGAAACCACATTGGGGATTTCGCCGCCGATATCCTCGCCATCCTTCTGCGCTCGCGCACCACCAGAACCGCCAAAAGTGTCTGTCAACGGCGCGACAAAGAATTCACCTGAAGCAGTCAGCCCATGTGTTTCAATATGAGCATGGCTACCATGCCAGACGGCAGTTGCCCGATCTTTATATTTCTCGCTGGCTCCCATCATTTTGGAGAGTACAAGTGTGGATAGGTTGTTTACAATTTGGATAACCCCAACTGTAGCGATAGAGATGGGCGCGGGGCGTTGGCAATTAACGACAGATGCTTCAGGAGCGACCATCTTAATGGGACGTGTCACGCCATCATTCCACGTAACATCCCAGGCCAATAGGGGGAAGATTGGCGCAAACATCGCCCCCCACGAAGCCCAGTAACAACAGTTCACCCCGACAGCAGATTGTGGGCTAGAGCCAGTGAAATCATAGGTGAGCGTGTGATCCTGTTTGATCATCTCCAATTCGACGACCAGAGTCGAGCCATCATGCAAATCAACGTATTCTCGTCCTCGCCATGAGCCATCCGGCAGTTCGCGCAGGCGTTCCCGAATCAATTGTTCGGATTGTTCTATGAGTGCCTCAGAAACATCGTTGACTGTCTCAACACCATAATCAAGATAGAGCTTGTTCATGCGGTCTTTGGCGACGAAATTAGCGGCGAGCTGTGACTTCATATCGAGTTGGGTCATGCCGGGGTCGCGCACCATATTCAAGAAGGTTTCCACGACATCTTTACGTATGACCCCACGTTCAATGATTTTCAATCCCTTTGTTTGGAAGCCCTCATGATAGGATTCGCTAGCATTGGGTGAAAAACCACCGGGGTCTATCGCGCCGATGTCAGTCACATGAACAAAATTCGCCACAAATCCAGTCAGTTCACCTTCAAAGAAAATCGGTGAAATAAGGTAAACATCTGGTGGATGTAAAGCGGCGGTATAGGAGTCGTTGAAAAAATAGACATCATCTTCAAATATCCCCGGATTTTCTGAGAAATTGGCGATGATATGCTTGACGGCTTGTGATGTGCTGGTCAGATGATGCAGGAAGCCTACGCCCCCAACCATGAGTCCGCCGTCACCCTTGCAGAGAGACACCATCATATCATGTCCCTCATTGGTGATAGGCGAGCCAGAAACATTTTCTAGAGCGATGATCGCTTCATTAATGACTTGCAATAATTTATGACGTATAATTTGGAAGGTTACTGGGTCTACTGTAGTCATGAAATTTCCTCGCGGGATATAATCAAGTTCTTATATTTATCGACACGCGCTGTTTGGTCAGGGTTGGTGACAACCGTGGTGAAAGGTGTCCAGATGATTGCTGGACCGGGTACTTTATTTCCGGGGACTAGCTTATTGAAGTCGTAACCCTTAACGTCTTGAAAGGCTTGTGCTTGTTCAACCCATGCTTGACGTGTATCGACGACTGCGTGATTTGCCACCATATCGCCAACCTCGTACTCTGTTAGTTGAGGCGTTTTCACGATTCCAGCACCCCGCACACGATAGCTAACCGATTCGATACCGGCTTCGCGGTAAGCTGAATCTTGACCATAACGACCTTCATATAGAGCTTCAAATCGTTCAATCGTATTTTCTATCAGTTCAGTTGTTATTGTTCCATCGTTCCCCATTGGGGTGGTCAAAATATGCACTTGCCGTCGATAGCGCATATCAATCGATAACTCAATGCTGATGGTATTCTCATCAAAACCCTCTTGACGAAGTTGTTCTGTAACGCGCTCAGTGAGTTCATCGTAAATAGCCTGAAGCTGTCTAATGTCCCAAGGATCAGTCATCGGTTTGGTGATCTGATCTTCATGCACGATGTCAGAGGTCGTGAGTCCAAAAGCACCGTGAACGGATGCTGAGTGGGGGATGACTATTTGTGCGACCCCTAATTCATATCCATAAGCCGCCACATGCATTCCGGCTGTTCCACCGAAGGAGAAAAGTGCAAACTGGCGGGGGTCAAGCCCACGCTGAATAGTGACTTTGTGGAGTAAGTCATAGATCATACTGTTTGCCAGTCGATAGATGGCTGATGCTGCCTCTGGCACGGGTTGACCTAATGGGTCGGCGACCTTTTTCTTAAATATTGCTTTTGCCTTGTCAACATTCAATGATTCCCGCCCACCGAGGAAATAATCGGGATTCAAATAGCCTAAGATAGCATCAACGTCCGTGACGGTGGGTTCTTCTCCGCCATTTTCGTAACAAACTGGACCGGGATACGATCCCGCACTTTTGGGTCCTACCTGCGGAATTCCGGTACGCTCGTCAATGGATATGATACTGCCACCAGCCAGACCAAGCGAAACCACATCGAATTTAGGCATGGCATAGTGATAGCGTAGCACCATTGATTCTCGTTGGTATTCAATCATGCCTTCTCGAACAATGCCCACCTTGAAGGTTGTGCCACCCATATCGGCGGCAATGATGTTTGTATGCCCTAGCATATTTCCTAGATGGCGCGACCCAACTAGCCCTGCCACAGGTCCGGACTCAATCATCCCTACAGGAGAGGCTAATGCCTTCTCTGCGGGTAACAAGCCACCATAAGCCTGAGCCATCAATAAAGTTCCCTTAAACCCTTCATCATCCAGCTCCTCTTGCAGATTTGTAACATACTTTTTGACGACTGGACCTAGCCGACTGTTTAGCGCAACAGTTGAGGTCCGTTCGTATTCGCCGACAATGGGTGCGATTGCATGAGACAAGGTGAGAAAGGTATCTGGGCTTAGCTTGTTGATAATTTCACCAATGCGTTGTTCACTCTCTGGGTTAACAATTGCCCATAGGAGACACACGCCCAATGCTTCTACACCCACATCTAACAGGCTACGAACAGCATCTTCAATACCTGTTTCATCCGGTGTGTAGAGGATGCGTCCATTGGTATCCGTTCTTTCCTTAATACCACGAATAAGGGAAATGGGGACAATCGACGGCAACTTTTCCGTTTCAATCGGATTGCGTTTCTCGTCTTCGGTTAGCCCTGACCAACGTCCATAACCGCCTCGTGTCGAGAAAAGCGTCTGTTCAAAGCCACGAGTAGTTATTAGTCCGGCTTTAGCCAATGTTCCATCGACAACGGCATTTTCAGCGACTGTTGTGCTATGTAAGAATAGTTGCGTATTATGGAGCAAACTATCCAAGGATAAATCTCTATCATGTGCGGCTACCTTCAAAGAATCGAGGATACCCGTGGAAAAATCGGGAGGTGTAGAAAACGCCTTGCCCAGAGTGATTCCCCCAGTTTCATCCACGATAACACTATCCGTACAAGTGCCACCTATATCAACAGCTAAAACATATCGCATACTCACATCCTTCTTAAATTATAGTCTCAAACAAATGCGCTCGTTGCCGATTTTTTGGATTACCCATATAACACACTTAATGCACTTAGACTCGATTGTAGAAACCGGGCATATCTCGACCTCCCGTCCCATTCGCCAAGTCACGAATTAACTCAATGAGCATATCCGTCAATATTTCAAAGGACTGCTCGCCTTCCGTAGCTGTTGCCTGCGCAGGATCACCATTGTAAGCCTGCACCAACCCCATCTCGACAAAGTCCTTTTGACCTTGACCAATCACTTTGACCAGACTGATTGGCACGTCCGGGAGTTCAGACATCAACTGTTCATCAACCAATTCAGGATGATCGGCTAGTACCAGCGATGTTTCATAACGCCCTGCATGACACTCGCTCTTTTTGAATTCTTCAGTCAATCGTGTGGCACGTTCACGTCGGGTCAAGTCGAGATAGCCAACTAGAACGCCAGTCAATTCTTGTAGATCGTCGATACTTCGATGAAGCGTCTGCACATGCTCTGGCTCAAAGTGATTGTTGACGAGGATAATATAGCGAAAACCTTGTTCAATGAGTGAACGACAACTATCCACAATCATTGCTCTCAACGTATTTTCATTGACGTGAACCGTTCCCAAAAAGCGACCTGCGTAACGGGTCACTGCATAGTTAAGGCTTGGCAAAATCAGCGCACTGACATCCGGATCGTCTTTCAACTTCTGGACAGCACGCCGACACATTCCCTCCGAGATGAGGACATCTGTACTTAGGGGAGCGTGGGGACCGTGAGCTTCCGTTGCACCGACAGGGAAGAGGAGAACCGTCTTACGCTCAGATTGGAGACGAGTCTCAAGTTGACGATACGAATGATTTGCAAAATATATGTTGTCGTCATTGTATTTGCCCGCTTTTGCAACCATCACACTCACCCAATACCTAATCTTTGCTGACTTCAAGCACAATCTTGCCGAAGAAATCACCCGCTTCCATTTTCGCCTGTGCTGTCCCTGCCTCAGATAGAGGAAATGTGCTGTCAATATAGGGTTTGAATGTCCCGTCAAACACAAGATTCATAACCGCGTGAAAATCTGCCATCGTTCCCATCATCGACCCTAAGATGCTCAGGTGCTTGGAAAAGATAAAGCGATTGTCAATTTCAATTTTTGGACCTGTGGTGCTACCAACTGTCACCAACCGCCCACCGACACGTAAGGAGCGAAGACTATTGGCAAAGGTGGCTTGCCCGACATTATCGACGACAACATCAACACCCTGTTTCCCTGATAGCTTATAAACAGCTCGTGACCAGTCCTCTTGTGAACGGTCAATGTGGACATCTGCGCCCAGTGTCTTCGCTTTTTCCAATTTTTCTACATTAGAACCAACAACAAAAACCTCGGCACCCAGATAGTTGGCAACTTCGATCGACGCTGTATTGACACCACCGCCAGCCCCGATAATGAGTACACGTTCACCCCGTTGCAAATCGGCGCGTGTAACTAGACTGTGCCACGCTGTCAAATAGGCGAGTGAGGCGGCGGCAACAATGTCATAGCGAACACCATCTGGCATAGCCAAGCAGTTCCGCGCGGGAACAGCAACATATTCGGCAAATGTCCCATTGGTATGTTCTCCTAGAATAGAAAAACTTGGGCTACGGTTGTCCATACCAACTAGATTTGGTAATGAGAGAGGGTCACTTAGAGTCCCGTTAATAGCGACACGATCCCCCACCTGTACATTGGTAACAGCCTCACCTTTGGCGGCAATAACACCTGCGCCATCAGCACCCTGCACATGCGGGAAATACAAATCTAATCCGGGCCACCCTTTCCGCACCCAAATATCAAGATGATTCAATGCGGCGTTGCGAATATTCACTAAGACATCATTGGGTCCAATGCTTGGCACGTCAACTTCGCCATATTCGGTTACATCCGAGCCACCGTGTCCAGTAAGGTAAAATGCTTTCATCTTATCCATTGATTTATGATTCCATTTGCTCCAATAATTCATTTCGTAGTTCGCGCTTCAATAACTTGCCTGTTGGGTTGACGGGCAACGACTCCTTTCTGATAATTAGGCGACGAGGCATCTTATATCGGGCGATTTGACTTTCGCAAAAAGCTCGTAATTCATCCAATGTCAGTGTTTCACCCTCGCGCAAGACAACCACCGCACAAACTGTCTCCCCCCATGTCTCATCAGGGATACCAACAACAGCCACCTCCGCCAGCTTTGTATGGGTATATAAGAAACGCTCCAATTCAGCCGGATAGATATTTTCTCCACCTGAGATAATTACATCCTTTTTGCGATCAACAATGGTGATATACCCATCTTCATCCTGTGTAGCGAGATCGCCAGAACGGAACCAACCATCGGTGATTGCGGCTTGGGTGGCGGCTTCATTACGCCAGTAACTTGAGATAATGTGGGGACCGCGAATCCAGATTTCGCCGACTGTACCGGGAGGCACATCCTTTCCATCCGTGTCAACCAATCGAACCTCAGTATGGAAAAAAGGCAATCCAGCAGACCCAATTTTTTGAATAGCCATATCGTTGGGTGTTACCGTTGCAGGTCCGGCTGTCTCGGTAAGCCCATAGGATTGCAGGACTAAAATACCCCGTTCATGATAAGCTTTCAGCAATTCAGGAGGGATGGGTGCGGCAGAAGCCAACAACCAGCGTAGCGAACTCAAATCATAGGTGTCGAACTCCGGACAATTCAGCAACCCATTAAGCATAGCTGGCACAGCCATAAAGTGATTTATTTTTTCACGTTCAATTAATGACAACGCCTGATGAATGTCCCATTTCGGGATCAAAACCACTGTCGAGCCAAGATGAACGTAGGTCGTGACAAAACTGATGCCACCGACGTGATACATGGGCAAGGGTAGCAAATTGACATCTGTCTGACGATGATCCAAGGTGTAAGAAATGGTTGCGGAACACCAAAACATCTGCTTGTGAGTCAGTAAAGCACCTTTAGGCTGACCCGTTGTTCCAGACGTGTACATCAACACTAGCGGATCATCATCACCACCCACTTCCTCAAGGGGTGCATCGCTGAAACCAGCAACAAAATCACGATAATTTCGCGTATCCCTACTTTCGGTTGTGCCAACCCCGATTTCTTCTTGTAGTTCCGTTAGCCCATTGGCTTGTCCGCTTGCGGATTCACCAAATTCTTCAGCATAAAAAAACAGTTTTGCGCCACAGTTTTCAAGGATAAAGCGAACTTCGGG
>JANQRM010000122.1 GCA_028284565.1 Anaerolineae bacterium
TATCGACGACGAGCCATGCCCAACCGGAGCCAAATTGCCCCGCGGCGGCTTTGGAAAATTGATCTTTGAAGTTGGCAAAGCTACCAAAAGCGGAGTTAATGGCATCAGCCAGCGCACCACTTGGTTCGCCACCGCCGTTGGGTCCCATCACTTGCCAGAAGAGGCTGTGATTGGCATAGCCACCGCCATTGTTGCGGACAGCTGTTTGTTTGTCGGCTGGAAGTGAATCAAGATTGGCTAAAATTTCTTCAATGGATTTGTTTGCCCAATCTGTACCTTCGAGCGCAGCGTTGAGTTTGGTTGTGTAGCCATTGTGATGCTTTCCGTGATGAATACCCATGGTGCGGGCATCAATATGGGGTTCGAGTGCATCTTCTGCATAGGGAAGTGGAGGCAGTTCAAAAGCCATGTGTGTCTCCTTATAGATTTGTATCGAATAAAATCAATCTAATGCGTATTGTAACACAAGCGCGTCAGAACTCTATAAAATCTATGCTAAAGACCGATGAGAATCTGCTTAAATCTGTCCTTTGGTACAGGTGGCAAAAGTAAGGATTGTAATTTATCGGGTTCTGGTAATGATACGAGGCTTGGCAACCCATTCAACCCGAAAGTGCTTTCATGCCTTCTGTTTTATCGAACTTCCAAGCGCGCACCGCTATTCCATTGAATGTCTATTTGGTGATGATCCTAGGCGTGTTTGCGATTTCATGGGGGGCGATCTTCGCTCGGCTAGCGCAAGGTGAAGATATGCCCTCATTGCTGGTCGCATTGGGACGGGTTGGAATTGCAACGCTGATTTTGACCCCACTGGTTCTCTCTCGCTATCGAGTAGATATTCAACGCTTGAATCGGCGTGATGTTGGTCTGGCATTGAGCAGTGGATTTTTCTTAGCCTTACACTTCATCACTTGGACAACATCTCTTGAATATACAACCGTGCTAATTAGCGTGGTGCTGGTGTCCACTGTACCGATATGGGTAGCGTTGCTAGAAGTCCTCTTGCTCAAAGAACGATTGTCACAACTTGTTATCCTTGGATTGGTCATCGCCATCAGCGGAAGTCTCTTGATTACCTTTGGAAGTCCAACTGAGGGCGAGACGACCTTAGCTAATCGGAATGATTTGTTAGGTGGCGCGTTGGCATTGTTTGGAGCCATAACGGTGTCCACTTATCTCGTCATTGGACGGAAACTGCGCGAAAAAGTCGCAATTATCCCCTATATCTGGCTGGTGTATGGTTGTGCGACCTTGGTGATCATTGTCATTGTTTTGGTGACACAAACTCCCGTAATGGGATATTCTATTAACGGGTACGTATTCCTTGTCGGACTTGCAATCATTCCGCAATTGCTGGGGCATTCTTCACTGAATTATATCTTGGGTTATCTACCGGCTACGTTTGTTAGTCTCATTGCACAACTCGAATCCGTCGGGAGTGCGATAATCGCCTTTCTACTTTTCAACGAAACACCTTTATTGATTCAACTGGTGGGTAGTGGGGTGGTACTCGTCGGTGTAACACTGGCGACATTCGGTCAACAGAAACAACGCAAAGCCGAAGCCTAGCGGGAAAGTCTGCATTATGACGACGCTCTCGATTTCAACTGAAAAACGTCCCCTTGTGGTGATGGGGTTCGCCTTATTTGCGGCATCTTTCGCGGCAATAGCAATTCGGTTGACCCAGAATGCAGGAATGCCTTCGTTTTTAATTGCCACATTACGAATGCTGTTGGCATCATTTATCCTGTTTCCAATTGTGTGGACACGGTATCGGGACGAATTATCCCGTCTCACTCGCGCGCAATGGATGTGGGCGGGATTTGCTGGCTTCTGGTTAGGCTTTCATTTCCTTGCCACGATTGTGTCATTAGAACATATTACAGTAGTTATCAATCAAGTCCTCATCGGAACTGCTCCGTTGTGGGTTGGACTATTAGAAACCATCTTTCTCAAGGAACGACTAAATAAGTGGGTATGGTTCGGGCTGGCACTCGCCATTGTCGGTGGGACAGTTATCGCTGTTGCAGGGACAACGTTAGAAAATCAAACAGCACCCGAAGATGCGAATCCAACCTATGGCATGATTCTAGGAATCATTGGTGCAATCGCGGGTTCAATCTATTTGACCGTCGGGCGGAAGGTACGTCCGAATGTGTCGGTTTTGCCATATGTTTGGATTGTTTATTTGTTTGGTGGATCCACTACTTTAGTCGTTGTTATCTTCACACAAACACCTATCTTAGGACATCCAACCGAATCGTACTTTTGGATCGTTTTCCTCACCTTGTTCCCGCATCTGGTTGGACATACGGGCTTCAATTATGTTGTTGGCTACGTTCCAGCAACACTGGTGAGCATTAGCTCTCAAACTGTTATCATATCAGCAGGCATCACTGCGTTCTTGCTGTTTGGTGAAGTGCCACTTCCCCTAGAAATCGTTGGTAGTCTCATCATTGTCGGTGGTGTCCTACTAGCAGTTCTGAACCGCAATTCAGCCGGAAAGCGAAAGTCCTAAATAGTTGATTGACCCACCCCATACGTCAAATTGAGGAAAATCTTCGGATAATAACAGGGGTTGGGATAAGGCTTCCATCGTGCCGTCTTTGACCAACTCTTGGAGCGTGTATTCTACCAACAGACGAAAATCTAAGTCGTTGCGAGGGACAGCAAATGCCAAATAGGAACGGCTGTACCAGCGGTCGGTTAGTGATAGTACACCAACATTGTTCTCTAAATGTGGAAGCAACTTTAGACTATTGCCATAAATCACATCAGCATTGTTTTCGACGAGCATCGTGACCGAGGCATCTTGCTCACGAGTTGTATAGAAACGAACACTGGCATTGATGCTGTCTGCCCAAGCCCTTGCCCGTTCTTCCGCCCCGTCATCGTTATCCATAATGCCAATCCAACGCCCACGCAAATCCGCAAAGCCCGAAACTGTGCCATTATTGCGCACCATCAGTCTATCCCCAAAGAGGAGATATTCACCTGTAAAATCAACGAGATTGACTAGCTCCCAATTGGGTATCACGCCGATTGCAAAGTCTGCCTGACCATTAGCAACCAACTGTGGAGCCTGCTCAGGTGTACTCGACATATATTCAACAGATACACCCCAGCGTTGTGCCATTGCCTCCACTAATGCACGGTTGATGATACTCATCCGTCGTTGGCTCTCGGAGACGTCTGCACTACCCTCTTGTATACCCGCGACGCGAACTACGCCATTGTCTAGCACTTGCGGCGTTGTATATTGCTGAGGATAAATCACATCGGTTGGGAATTGTGAGGGCTCAGGTGTATCATCGCCAATATTTTCCCATAAGGCGAGTGCATCCGCTGGAAAATCGGTACCGGGGAAATAATCCCGATGCAGGGTTTCTAATGTCCCTTCTTGTGTCAGATATTGCAGGGTTCGATTGACCAGATTACGGAGATTGACATCCTGCCGATTCATGACAATAGCATAAGATTGACGTGCTAGAGGTTCTTCTAAAATGCGAATTAAATCGGGTTGGTCAACCACTTCAAGCAAGCGATGTTCCAATGCAACCACGCCGTCCACTTCACCCAAAACCAGCCCGACATAAGCTCGGTCTAAATTAGGATAGAATTGTGTCTCAAAGGATAAGCCTGTTGCTTGTGTCCATTCATTAATCGTCCGTTCTGCCTCCGTGCCAATGACATACCCGACTCGTCGTCCGATGAGATTGCCCAACATCGTAGCGGAATCGTCCGCGCGTACCATCATCACCTGTTGTCCGATGTGGTAAGTCTGGCTGAATTCAACTACTGAGTCTAATTCACGACGATGCTCCTGAGCGGAGATAAGCAAATCGACATCGCCACGTTGTAGCAGCTCAATCGAATTCTGTCGTGTGACTTGCACAAACTCAACCTCAACGCCCCATGCATCAGCAATTAATCGGGCAAGTTCGGCATCAAAACCGACAATCTCCATGCGTACACTCAATTGTCCAAAGGGAGCTTCATTCAGCAAAATCCCGACTCGCACTTTGTTATCGCGTAGGATACGCGCAATGCCCGATTCAGGCAAAAGAGCATCTTGTAGCGGTGCGTCCACTGTCGGAACAAGCGTTGGGGGGACGAGGGTTGGGATGGGTTCTGAATCTTGAGCAATACTGAGGGACAAACTTGCTACAAGAGAAAAACATGCTAGCAACAGTCGGCGTATGGACTTTGTCATCGGTATAAACCCTGTTCTTCAATGTATGCAAGGACATTATCGGGAACCAAATAGCGGATGCTTTTGCCTTCACGCAGACGTTCCACCACATGCGTCGAGGAGAGCCAAATACTTAGCAGTGGCACATCGACTATATCTACCTTGTCAGATAATCCCGGCAAAATATCATCATGCATATCGGGTGCAATATCTTCATCTGCTCGTTTCATAACCGCCAATCGACATTGCTCATACAGTTCTTTGGCGCGTCGCCACGTCGGGAGATTATGAAGATTATCCCCTCCCATAACAAAGAACAATTCCGCGTCGGGATATTCTTCTTGGATAATCCCTACCGTGTCGGCTGAATAATGCGGTCCGGGGCGGTCAATATCGACGGAGGATATGGTGAACATTTCGTTGTCAGCAACAGCTAATTCCAGCATTGCCAGACGGTGTTCAATGGGTTGTCGCGTATCATCCTTTTTATGGGGGTGATCTGCCACAGGGACAAAAAGCACATGATCCAAATCTAAGGCTTCACTTGTATATTGTGCCAAAATCAAATGTCCCATTTGGGGTGGATCAAAGGTCCCACCTAAGATTCCTACACGTCGATATGGCACTATTCCGACCATTCTAGTTCATATTCGCCAATAAACACGGTATCGCCCGGCTGAACACCCGCCTTTTGTAGAGCTTTGCTGACACCGAGTACTTCTAAAATCTTTTGGAACCGTTGCACCGCTTCTTCATAATCCCAATAGGTCATTTGCGCGGCACGTTCAATGCGCTTTCCGGTGACGTAATACACATCTTCTGCTTTCTCAATCTCAAAAGGAATCTCTTCTTCTTGGAGTTGATATACGGGAGTTTCGGTCATGACTGAGATCGGTTCTTGTGGAATTTCAGCCATCATCTGGAAGACACGATAAATCAATTGTTCCGTGCCTTGATGTGTGACAGCAGAAATCGTCATGACATCGACACCATGTTGCTTAAATTCTGGTTCCATCAATTCCCACATCGCTTGGGCATCAGGCATGTCCATTTTGTTAAATACTACGATTTGCGGTTTTTCAGCGATATTTTCGTCATAGAGCGACAATTCGCTGTTGATTTGGTTGAAATCTGCTAGCGGATCGTCACTCATGCCATCGAGCAAATGAACCAAGACTTTTGTCCGTTGCACATGACGCAAAAAACTATGCCCCAAGCCGACCCCCTGATGCGCCCCTTCAATCAAACCGGGAATGTCTGCAAAGACCAAATCTTCATGATTCAAGGTGACGACACCCAAATTTGGCTCTAATGTCGTAAAGGGATAATCCGCAATCTTGGGTTTAGCGTTGCTAATCACAGAGAGTAGGGTTGACTTGCCGGCATTGGGTACCCCCACCAAGCCGACATCAGCAATAAGTTTGAGTTCAAGTTTGAGCCAGCGTTCTTCGCCGGGTTCGCCCTTTTCTGCAATTCGGGGGGCTTGGTTTGATGCGGTTGCAAAGCGCGCATTGCCTTTGCCACCTCGTCCACCTTGAGCAACTTTCAGTTCTTGGTCAGGATAGATAATGTCGCCAAGCAGTTGGTCTGTATCTGAATCCCGAACCACTGTGCCCACCGGAACATGAATGATGGTATCGTCGGCATTTGCCCCATTCTTACGGGTTGAACCACCGCGCACACCCGTGTTTGCCTTAAAATGGACATGCTGTTTGAAGTAGTTCAAGGTGTTCAAATTGGGGTTTCCGCGCAAAATCACATCACCACCACGTCCACCATCGCCACCAGACGGACCACCACGGGGAACATACTTCTCCCGTCGGAAGGAAATCATGCCATCGCCACCTTTGCCACTGGCGACGAAAATTTTCGCAACATCAAAAGCCACAGGTTCAATGATCCTCACCTGTACGAACTGTAAGGTACTAGCTTACTGAAAAAACGAGGGTGTGGATAGGCAGAATCAAGTGTCAGTTGGGTTGCATTCGATTTCTGGAATGGTGTCGGGTTTGCCATTGAGATACCATTGCACGGTGCGTCGTGCACCAAAGTCAAAGGATGTCGGCTCAAATCCCAATTCTCGTTTGGCTTTTTCACTGGACACCCGCCAATTATTTAAAATCACCGAGCGTGAATTGAGGGGATAAAAGGGTTCCTGTCGGGTGAGTTTGGAGAGCGCGGTCAAAAAGCCCGCAAAGCCTATGACCAGTTTTCCGGGGATATAGATGTTGGGATACCATAGATTGGCTTCTTCACGGATGATTTGAAAGACCTCTTTGTGGGAAGGACACTCCCCGCAGATATTGTATATTTCGCCTATCCTTCCCTTTTGTAGAGCAAGCAGTATCCCCTGAACCACATCCATAATATACGCAGGGAATGTGATATAGTTCCCGCCGTCCAAATGTACCAATAAACCTCGCAAAGCATCCTGAAAAAACAAACGATTGAAGGCATATCCACCTAATGGTCCGTAAAATGCGCCGGGTCGCAAAATGATGACGGGTGCTTTGTCCTCACGGAATTTTTGCAAGGCTACCTGTTCGCCTTTGCGTTTGCTTCGTTGATACGGGTCCGCTGGTTGAGGTTCATAATCTTCATCAATGATGGCATCGGGTGCTGGATTGCCCACAAGAGCGATTGTCGAAATGTGGATGATGCGTTCTACACCTGCTTGAACAGCGTGATTGAGAACCGTTTCTGTACCACGAACATTCGTCGCTTCAAAATCGGCTTCATCGCCCCAAAATCGAAAAAGACCGCCCGCATGGATGACATACCGACAGCCGTCTATTCCAGCTTTCACGACATCAGATTCTTGCAAATCACCGTGAATAACAGTTACATTCGGATATTGCTTCAACCATTGATGTTCTTGGGGTTGGCGTGTGAGAACGCGAATCGAATACCCTACACGACACAGAGAAGCAACCAAATGCCGACCTAAAAATCCCGTCCCACCTGTAACAAAGATCATGGTTCATCCTACAAAAAGAAACACCCAGCCGTGCTAGGTGTGAGTTTTAACCCAATAAGTTTCCCTTGGCGATTGACTATTCAAAGGGCAATTCATTGCCGTCCTCTAATTGGAGCAATAGAGACACTTTACGACGCAGTTGAGTCAAGCCGACTGGACGCATGAGTACCGAGACATTTTCTAGGGGCTTGATTTGCTCTTGGTCGCTAATCAGCAAGATTGGCAATTCCGATAACTTCACCCGCTCTTTCAATTCGCTGATGAGTTTCCACGCATGCATATCGCCCAATTTCATCTCAGTAATCAGCAAATCTGGATCGGGCGTATCTTCTAAGAGTAGGATCGTCTCTTCACCTGTCGACGCATGAAAGACCCGCAAGTCCATCTCTTGTAAGAGTTGTTCAATGGCTTGTCGCTCGTTATCCATTTTCACAGCAAGAATGATCGATTGCTGTTCCATTACGACACAGACTCCTCGCGTGGATAGTTCATATGAACCTAACCCATGCGTAACATCAGGCTAAAGTTCAACAAAGTAGGATGCCGCGGCACGGTCTAACAAATCTTTAGACATGGTAGCTGGCACACCCAAATATTTTGCTGTATCAATGAGTTGTGATAACAAGTCACGAGGATGTACAAATCGCAAGTCACGATCAAACTTGACATACCATTCTTTGATGAGGTATTTCAAAGCACGTTCATCATAGGGAACCCCCTTGACATTACACATGATTTCAAATAACTCACGGTATTGTTCAAGTGTTGGGTTACCCACCTCAATTTTGTACTTAATCCGACGGAGGAAGGCATCGTCTACCAAATCGCCGGGGTCGAGGTTCGTGGAGAAGACAATCAGTACATTAAAGGGCATCCCAATTTTCTGCCCATTGTTGAGTGCCAAAAAGTCGATTTTCTTTTCAAGTGGCACAATCCAACGATTCAGCAAATCGACTGGACTCACTTGTTGCCGTCCAAAGTCGTCAATCAGGAACATGCCACCCGTCGCTTTGACTTGATAAGGGGCTTCATAAAATTTGTTAATGGGGTCGAAGATGAGATCAAGACTCTGCATCTGTAGTTCACCACCCACCATAATCATGGGGCGTTTGATTTTTACCCAGCGCGGGTCAGCTTGACGACCTGTGCCATATTTAACCGGTGCTTGATCGTCAGATAACTCATGATTGATTTCATCAAATAGCTGGATAACCTGCCCATCCACATCAATCGCATAAGGAATCCACATATCATCGCCCAGAATCATGCGCCCAACATTTTCTGAGAGCGTCGTCTTTCCGTTTCCGGGAGGTCCATAGAGGAAAATGGATGTTCCGGAGTTAATCGCCGGTCCCAGCTTATCGAGCATCGAATCATCTACCACAAGATGCTCAGTGACTTTTCGCATATCTTCCAGATGAACTTCCAGCGGACGACGATTTTGGGAATAGACCGATGCAATGTAATCATCTAATGGAACAGGAGCCGCCCCAGCATAGGCTGTCCGTTCCATCGCTTCATGGGCTTTGGCAATCCCAATCGACGAAATCATGTAGCGAAAGGAGATTTCACCGATTCCGCCACCACCCGAAACAGCAATCATCTCTTCATGCTTCATGAACTCAATAATGCCATCCAATACCCCATTGAAGGGCAAACGAAGATGCTCTTGAATCTCATGCCCTAGCATATCACCAGAGTTATATAGGACTTTCAGAATCAAATCGACAATATTAAGTTTAGATAAACCGGTATCTTCAACACTTGTAATGGCTGGCGGATTCCAGACTTCCGGCGGGGGTTCCAGATTGGATGTGGCTAAACGGCGAAGTTGTCCCGTATCCGTTTCACTGGAATTTTTTGGTTTTAAGGGTTTGAGTGAACTTGTCATTAACACTACACCTGAAAGATAAAGTAAACGAAAGATCGTAATTCATCATATCACAACATTGTAATATGGTGGGTGCGAACCCCTTAATCTTGTTGATTGCCCCTCAAATATTATAAGTAGACGACTACAATTACACAAGCAAGTACCCTATTTTGCGATTGTTGGTTACACTCTCAGCGTTTAATCAAATCAGCAATGTGTGATATCCATGCTAGATAAGATTCAGTGGTTAGGACACAGTAGTTTTGCCATTCTTGGCTCACCGATTATTTACATTGCCCCATGGCGGGTGATTCGGAGTGCCTTTCATGCTGATTTAATTCTGGTTGGGCATGACGATTATGATCACTGCTCTATAGCGGACATCGAAAAACTCAGCGGACCCGCAACGCAAGTCATTGGGAACGAACAAGTCGCCCAACAAATCGCTGACGCAACTATTCTACGTCCATGGCAAACCATAACAATTGATAAAGTCAGTATCAAAGCAGTGCCAGCATACTCCGAAAACGACCCACGACACCCCCAATCCGATGGTGGATTAGGCTTTGTCATTTCAATGAATTTCTTTGATATTTATTACACAGGTGACACGCAATATCATCCACAGATGGAACTATTAACTCCCGATATTCTCATGCTCCCCATTAATGGGCAAGGGTGTTTCAATATCACAGAAGCTGTCGATTTAGTTGATAAACTCCGACCTCGTTGGGTTATCCCATATAATTGGGGCGAACTCGAAGACGCTTCTGAACTCGATGCTAAAGAATTTCAATCGCTTGTCGGGGAAAAAGCACAAGTTGAACTCTTGCCCATCCATGAATAACTGGAATCAAAAACACCTCGCTTGCATATACGAGGTGCTGATGATTTCTGCTGGTCCAAGACTAAGCCGCCGTCGAGAGTCGCCCGTTATCATCCCACGTTAATCGAATGTCATCCTTAGCATAGATATGCGGTTTGGATTCACCATTGACCACATCCTCATCGATGATCACACGATGAATATCATCTCTGCTGGGAACTTCAAACATGACATCAATCAGGCAATTTTCGATGATAGAACGCAGTCCGCGCGCACCCGTCTCCCGTTCAATTGCCAAATCTGCCGCCGCACCCAACGCCGTTTCAGTGAATTCCAGCTCGACGTTATCCAATGAGAGCAAATGTTGATATTGCTTGACCACGGCATTCTTGGGTTCAATCATAATGCGAATGAGGTCGTCGCGTTCCAGTGGATCAAAGCTCACAATCACAGGTAATCGCCCCACCATTTCGGGAATAATCCCGTGACGCATCATATCTTCTGCATTGATTTGTTTGAGATATTCTCTTGGGTCTTCCTCTTCCTGCACTTTGCCAGAACCAAAACCCATGACGGCAGTTCCACCAATCCGCTTCTTAATCACCTTGTCGATACCATCAAAGGTTCCACCACAGATGAAGAGGATATTGCGCGTATCAATTTGCAGGAATTCTTGATGTGGATGTTTACGTCCCCCTTGTGGAGGCACATTCGCCAGCGTTCCTTCAATGATTTTGAGTAAGGCTTGTTGAACCCCTTCACCTGACACATCACGGGTAATTGACGGATTGTCATTGGCTTTTCGTGTTATCTTGTCAATTTCATCCAGATAGATAATGCCCTTTTCCGCGCGAGCAATATCACCGTCAGCCGCTTGGATAAGCCGAAGCAGAATGTTCTCCACATCTTCTCCAACATAGCCGGCTTCAGTTAAGGCGGTGGCATCCGCAATACAGAATGGCACATCCAATATACGTGCAAGGGTTTGTGCTAAAAGGGTCTTCCCACTTCCTGTTGGACCGATAATCAGGATGTTACTCTTATCCAATTCAACATCCACCACCTCGTCTTTACCAGAGAAGATGCGTTTGTAGTGATTGTAGACAGCCACGCTCAACACACGCTTCGCACGGGCTTGCCCGATGACATATTCATCTAAGTGAGTCATGATCTCTTTGGGAGACAATAAGCGCGACGCATCCAGTTCAAATTCAGGGAATTCAGATGCATAGGCTTCATCTTCCTCCGCGAGCAAGTTATAGCACAATTCCACACAGAAATTGCAAATGAAGACGTTATCTGATCCTGCAATCAATCGGTCTACTTCATCGTGGCTACGCCCACAGAAGGAGCAACGATGATTTAAGGGAGAATACATCACGAGGGTTGGTCTCCATTATTGGTTGCATCATTATCTGTATCTTCGAGTACCGCATCAATCAAACCAAATTCAACCGATTGCTCAGCAGTCATATAGACATCGCGGTCTGTCACCCGTTCAATCTCTTCGGCTGGTTGATTAGTGTGCTTGACGAAGATTTCAATCAAGCGTTTCTTCAAGCGAACAATCTCTTCGGCTTGAATGACAATATCCGACGCTTGCCCTTGTGCGCCACCCAATGGTTGATGCATATGAACCGTCGCGTTGGGCAATGCAAGACGTAAACCATGTTCACCAGCTGTCAACAGCACGGTACCGAAGCTCGCTGTAATTCCGACAGCTACTGTACTAACAGGCGCATTGATTTGTTGCATGGTGTCGTACATTGCTAGCCCAGCATAGACCACACCGCCGGGGGAATTAATATACATCTGAATCCGACGATCTGGACCTTCGCGTTCAAGGAAGAGCAATTGAGCAACCACAAGGTTCGCAATTTGATCGTTAATAGGTGTCCCAACAAAAACAATCCGTTCTTTGAGCAAAAGCGAGTAAATGTCATAGGCACGTTCTCCACGACTGCCCTGCTCAATGACCATTGGAACGACATTTTGAATATTCATCATCGACTGTTTGAGATACAAGCAAAAGCCTGCATCTATCTCCTTTCTGTCGGTTTACTAGTATAGAATACAGTTAAATTGTTCACTCACCAAATGAATTACTCAGCTTCTTCATCTGCTACTGCTTCAGTTTCATCACTCTCGTCTTCTGAATCGTCAGTTTCGTCCTCTTCATCGGATACATCTGATACAGTATCTTCTGTCACAGTTTCAGCTTCCGCATCTTCAGTATCGTCTTCGTCAACATCTTCGACAATTTCAAGTCCTTGTCCACGTTTCACAAGGCGATTCATGACTTGTTCGACCAGTAGATCGTTGGCGATGTTGGTCCGCATCGAATCCGATTCAAGGTAATCACGAAACGCCGATGCACTCGGACCGAACTGAAGAGCAACGGTATTAATACGTTCCTCAACAGCCTCAGAAGAGATTTTAATCTCTTCATCTGCTAAAAGTTGCATGAGTGAGAGCGAGCGTTTGACCAAATCCGTTGCCCGTTCACGATATTGATCGCGGATACTGTCCTCTTCAACTTGCAATACTCGTTTATAGTCTTCTAAGGTAATACCCTGCTGACGCAGATTACCATCCAATTCTTCCATCAAGTCGTCAATGCGTTCCTCAACCATCATCTCAGGAAAGCGAATCTCAGCCCCCTCAATGACTTTTTCCAACATCGAGTCTGCATACTCTGATTCTGCGCGACGTTTGGCTTCTTCTTCAAGGTTTTCCCGCATGCGGATGCGTAATTGCAACAAGGTGAGGGGTTCATCTTCTTCTGCCGTAATTTTCGCGGCAAAGGCATCGTTCAATTCTGGCAAGGTCACCGTTTCGATTTTTTTGATGTCTACATTGAAGTGAATGGTTCTGCCAGCAAACTCTTTATATTCTTCCTCATCGTCTGGGAATGTCAGGTCGAATTCAAGCGTTTCATCAACATTTGCCCCTACCAAGGCATCGACAAAGCCGGGCATTAAGGGTTCGTCTTCGCCATCTTTATTGAGCTGAATGGTCAGGTCGTGCCGATGATAATATTGATCCCCTTTGTAGATTACGGTTTTCTCTTCAGTGTCATCATCCGATTCACCAGAATCACGCTCTTCAGCTTCCGATGCTTCAGGGCGTTCTTCTCCATCCGCAACTTCGCTATGAATGTCAATCGTGACTTGATTACCGACTTCAACTGGACGAGAGCTTTCTTCAATTAGGGCTTCGCGCTGTTGAAGGGCTTTCATCGCCTTATCAACATCCTCATCGGTTACTTCCGGAATCTCAAAATCAAGGCGAATATCTTTGTAGTCCTTGAGGTCAACTTCGGGTTGGAGAGGTACACTAAAGACAATCGTCGGTTCTGGTTCCAGTTCAAAATTGTCGATTGAACCGGGTCCGTAAGGATTGAGTTCAGCTTCTTCGAGCGCGTCCTTATAGAGATTGTTGCCTAAGACATCAACTGCCTCTTCGATGATTGCCGCTTCACCGATGTAATTAGAGATAATGCGATAAGGGGCTTTCCCCTTGCGAAATCCGGGGATATTGACCCGCTTTGAGAGGCGACGTGCCGCACTTTTTTTGGCTTTTTGGAATTCTTGCTCATCAATACCAACGGTCATTTGAGCAATGTGATTGTCGAGGTGTTCTGTTTGAAGTTTCAAGGTGTGTCCTTACTGATGACTCAGGCTATTATAACAGTTCATATCAGGACAAAGTATAAGACTTTTATCAGAATATGAACAAAAAAGGCGCAAGAAGCACCTTTAAGCGAACTGTGGGGAAGGAGGGACTCGAACCCTCACCTCAAAGAGACATGATCCTAAGTCATGCGCGTCTGCCAATTCCGCCACTCCCCCAAGGGTGGGCAAGCCAAAATTATAGTCGAGGAGGATTTATCCCACAAGGGATGATCAATGAATATTGACCCCAGAAACATCCGACAAATCCATGTTTTCCGCTTGTGCAAGAATGCTTGTAATGATGACCTGAGCAAATTGAAAAAGCGACTGCATTTGTTGAATCCGATCTAAGTACAACTGCGCGAGTTCCGCATCTTTTTCATTCATCTCAGCAATCGAATGGGATAACTGTTCTTGGTTCTTTGCCATTACATTCAGCGCACGCTCGACATCCCGCATTTCACGACTGCTCAAGATATTCGTAAATATCTGCCAAAAATCGGTTTCCGCCTCATAAAATTTTCGTCGGGCACTTTGTCCCCGTGTCCAGCTCTGCCGTACAATACCCATGTTTTCCATCGAGCGCATGGTTGTACTAACACTTGCCTTAGATATCCCCAATCGTTCAACCATATCATCTAACGACAACGGCTTCGGACTCAACAACAAAACCCCAAACAATTGGCCCATCACTTTACTAAAACCAAAATAGTCTGCCAGTTGTCCCAAACCTTCCAACATACTATCTTGGACAGCTGTGAGTTCCTCATGCCATTGATCTGCTTTCCCCACATTCTCAGTCATGCTCTATACCCATTCTTCTCGTCCATGTTCTCTTCATCACGATGCATCGTGTGCTTTCTGCTAACGTAAGGGGATAACCTCGGTAAAAGACACCGAGAGATTCCGAAATAACTCTGGTGCTTTGAGCAAGAGTTGCTCACGGTGACGCTCAGCATCATCAAAGTCGGCAAAGGCACTCCCATTCTTGCGCCAAATCACCACAAAATCATGGCGAATACGGATCGTAAAATAATCATCCGCTGCAATTTTCTGAATCGTGTCCGCGACTTCATCCAGATAATCCGAATTCAATGTGGTATTCAGATAGAAAGCCCGCTGAACCGCCGACGATACGAGGTTGGGTGAGGGTTCTAAGTAGACAAGCTCTTGATCAAACGCACTGACAATGCCCGATTGTTGTAATTGACTCAGTTCATAGTCCGTAATTGCATTACCAAACAAGTTGTCCTGATAGCTCAGATAACGTCCATGCAGTAAATCTTGGACTCGATTTTCCTCCCACTGCACCACAAATAATCCTTCCGATAAGACAAAGATTCGATTTCGTGGGACTGGAATAGATTCTTGAGACATGGGCACATTGGTTTAAGTTATTCTCTTATCATAGATTACAACTACATTCCTATTTTGGCAAAGGGTAGCTGACGTTACCTGCACCGCATCTAGCGCATAATTTAGGAGAGTGGTAAGATGAGGTTGAAATATCTTTCACAAATAGACACACACATTCAAGCTAGGTAAAACTGGTATGACTTCTAAGTCACCCGACAATATTCCAGATATTGTGATTGGTCGTTTACCGTTATACCTGCGCGCGCTCAACCGCTTGCGATTAGAAGATCAATCCGTTACCTCATCTCTCGAATTAGGACAACGACTCGGCATTAGTTCAGCACAGATTCGCAAAGATCTGTCCCATTTTGGGGGCTTCGGGAAACAAGGCACAGGATACCAGATTGATTATCTAATCGAGAAACTTGGGCAAGTCCTGCAAGTGAATCAAGAGTGGGATGTTGCCGTAATTGGTGCAGGAAATTTGGGTAATGCAATTTCACATTATCGAGGCTTTGTCGATCGTGGATTCCGAATTGCTTGTGTTTTCGACTCTGACCCTCAGAAAATTGGAACAAAAGTCGGCGAATTTGATGTCCATCCACTTGACTCAATGAAGGAAAAGATTAAAGCTGAAAATATCAAAATCGCTATGTTGGCGGTCCCAGCTGAATTTGCTCAAGATGTTGCCGATATTCTCGTTGAAGCGGGTGTCGGTGCAATATTGAACTATGCACCGATTAATATCACCGTGCCAGAAAATGTGCAGGTCCAATATATCGACCCTGTGACCCATCTCCAACACATGACCTATTATTTGAAACGCTAAACTAGAAGTAAGTGCCTTGCTCAATTCGACGCAGAATCGCCGGGTCTTCTAAGGCACGTCCAGCACCCACAGCAACCGCAATCAAGGGGTTATCAGCACGATACACAGGGACACCCGTTTGCTTGGTTAAAAACTGATCAATGCCCCTTAACAATGCTCCACCTCCTGTCAATACAATCCCACGATCAATAATATCTGAGGATAATTCAGGAGGCGTGTTACTTAACACATTCTTGACGACGGTAGCAATCTGTCCAAGCGGTTCTGCCAATGCCTCGAC
Source organism: Anaerolineae bacterium (assembly GCA_028284565.1). The sequence goes on from JANQRM010000122.1 coordinate 16,008, forward strand.
CACTTCACCGGTTGTAATCGTAATGGTACGCGGGAGTCCACTCACATTGTCACGACCTTGAATCTCCATCGACATCTCGCTAGGTTGGTCAACCGCCGCACCCACTTGAATTTTGACCGACTCCGCTGTTGGCTGCCCAATGATGAGATTATATTTACGCCGAATATAGCTGATAATGCCATCATCCAACTTCAAGCCACCAACCCGCCCACTTTCTGCGCGGACAATGTTGTTCATCGTCAAAATGGAGGCTTCGGTGATACCCCCGCCGACATTGACAATCATGTCCCCCGCGGGAGTCCCGACAGGCAAACCAGCACCGATCGCCGCCGCTAAGGGTTCCCAAATGAGATAAGCATCACGTGCACCTGCCGCTAAAACCGCTTCGTGTACAGCACGCTTCTCGACACTTGTCACCCCATAAGGAACAGAAACCATGACAGTCGGGCGAAAGAGACGTAACCTTCCAGCAATCTTGCCAAAGAAATAGGACAACATCGCCTCGGTTACTTCATAATCGGCAATCACGCCATTTTGTAACGGACGCAAAACTTGAATATCTTCATCATCCACGCGCCCCAACATCTCACGCGCTGGCTGACCAAAATCAACAATCGTTTGCTCTTCGACCAACAAGGCAACCAACGACGGCTCTTGCAGAACAATCTGTCCATTATCATAAATCAACACATTGACTGTGCCGAGGTCAAGACCTAACTGTTTCCCAAAAGGCATGCGCTAAGTTCGCTTTCCAAGTTTGCTTACGATTGATGAATTGTCCTCAAACAATCAGAAAAACTAATCACGAAAACCATTAAGCAACAACTATATATATGCAAAGTAACGAAAAAGCAACGCCCAGACCATTCGAGTCTAGGCGTTACACGGTGTACAAATTGAGTGTTTATTATTCGCTATCGTCGTCCGGTACAATGCGAAGCATCGACCCACCACTGCGTACTTTACGGCTCACTTTAACAGCGAGTTCAGCACGGCGCAGAGCTAACAGTGCTTCCCGATTCTGGTCTTCCGGCACACCCTCTGCCAAAATTTGGGCGGCGCGGGCGCGAGCCTCTTCAGCGGCTTGCAGATCGAGCTGATAGGAAGAATCCGCCATATCAGCTAAGACCACCACTTTATCTGGGCGCACATCCACCACACCACCGTAAATCGCAAAGCGTTCTTCTGCATTGCCTTTACGGACAACCAATTCCCCAAAGCCCATGGTGGTTAAGACGGGGGCATGATTGGGCAAAACACCCATTTCCCCTTCGACAGCAGGAATAATCACCATATCAGCATTCGGTTCATCGAATAGCTTTTTCTCTTGAGAGACCAGCTCAACATGGATTGGCATCTGCCACCCCCCTAATTCTGACTGGCTTCATAACGTTCCAGCACATCCTCAATGGGTCCTGCCATATAGAAGTCACGTTCTGGAATATGATCAACTTCACCATCCAAAATCATGCGGAAGCCACGGACTGTGTCTTTAATGGGAACATAACGTCCATCACGACCAGTGAATTGTGCCGCCACCTTCATCGGTTGGCTGAGGAAGTTTTCAATCTTACGGGCGCGAGCCACCAAAAGTTTGTCATCATCCGAGAGTTCTTCCACACCCAAAATCGCAATGATGTCTTGCAGGTCTTTATACCGTTGCAGAACCTGTTGGGTCTCGCGGGCAGTTGCATAATGATCTTCACCTACCACATTCGGGTCGAGGATGTTACTGGTACTCGCCAGCGGGTCTACAGCAGGGAACAAACCCCGTGCCGCAATTGAGCGTTCCAGCGCAATCGTGCTATCCAGATGCGTAAACACTGCCACTGGAGCCGGGTCAGAGTAATCATCCGCAGGCACATAAACCGCTTGCATCGACGTAATCGAACCACGACGAGTCGAGGTAATCCGTTCTTGGAGCATCCCCATTTCTTCTGCAAGGTTCGGTTGATACCCCACAGCAGACGGCATCCGTCCCAGCAATGCCGATACCTCTGCACCTGCTAGCGAATAACGGAAGATGTTGTCGATAAAGATGAGAACATCGCGTCCTTCATCGCGGAAGTGCTCCGCCATTGTCAGGCCAGACAAAGCTACACGCAGACGCACCCCCGGCGGTTCGTTCATCTGACCAAAGACCATCGCCAATTTATCGAGAACGCCCGCCTCGCGCATTTCATGATAAAGGTCGGTTCCTTCACGAGTTCGTTCCCCTACTCCAGCGAACACGGACAAACCCGCGTGTTCCTTCGCAATCGAGTCGATGAGTTCCTGAATGGTCACGGTTTTACCCACGCCAGCACCACCGAAAATCCCGGTTTTACCGCCTTTGGTCATCGGGGCAACAAGGTCAATCACCTTCAAACCCGTCTCGAAGAGTTCAATTCGGGTCGATTGTTCTTCAAATGTAGGTGCTGTCTGATGAATTGCGCGATGGGGTTCACTTTCGGCAACAGCGGGTTGCATATCAATCGGGCGACCAAGAACATTAAAAATGCGCCCAAGTGTTGCTTCACCAACAGGGACTTTAATCGATGCACCCGTAGCATATGCCGCCGCGCCCCGTTGCAAACCGTCTGTGGCATCCATCGCTACACAGCGCACGGTACTATCCCCCAAAAGCAATTCGACTTCGAGGATGAGGTCGTCTTCACCTTCACGCGGTACGTTGACCGCATCGAAAATATCGGGTAATTGTCCACTTGGGAACTCAACATCCACCACGTTCCCCAATACTTGTGTCACCCGTCCTTGAATATCAGCCATTTTCTTCTCCTCTTCACACTAGTCTTTGCGACCAGCGGTTAATGAATCTTGCAATTGTTCTAAGCCGTCCCAATCACCCTTGGCGGCATAGGTGGCTTGCTCTGCCCATGTCCCTAAACTCGGTGAAAAACGCATCCCCGCCGCCTCGATTGCCGACCGTAATGTCGCCTCATCTGTTTTGGACAATTGGTCAAAGGTTTCAATCCCTGCATCAATCAACGCCCGCGACATCTTGGGACCGATCCCTTCGATGACGGTTAGGTCATCGCCATCGCCCGCTCTTGATTTCTTTTTCGGTTTGGTTGCTGTTTTCGCGACCGTACCCGATACTGCTTTCTGC
>JANQRM010000151.1 GCA_028284565.1 Anaerolineae bacterium
GTTGAACAGGTAAGAGATAATCCGTAAATAGCACTTCACCAATAGCTTGCGGACTACCAAATGCTGAGGCAGAGAGTGCGGATAATCCCAAAGCAACAATGCGCGGTTCGCCACCGAGTTGGGCGGGTTCAAGCGTGAGGATGCGGGTTTCAACGATGCCCTCTTCGGCTTCAAATTCAATAGCGCGGAGGACATCTAGTTCTTCATTGATGAAGGCAAGGTTATAATCCCCATCATAGATTTCAACTGTGCCGACTTCGCCAGCGGGGATAAAGTCACTGAGGCGGGAGAAGGGCAAGGTATTGGGGCAAGCACCATCACAGAGCGTATTGACGGTTGTATATAGCCCAATATCTGCGACTTGTACAGCGGTATTGAGTGTATTGACAACAACTAAGCGTGCGACATCGCCCTCAACTGGTGTGAGGTCTTCTTCGAGGGCTTGTACGGCAAATGTGCCTTCTGAGAAGGAGCCTGTGGTGATAATCGTATAGGCTTGGTCGGGAGATAGCGTAAAGGTCTCATTGATGACAGGAACCGCATCGCCAGCTGGGGAATAAATCGCTACGGATACGGCGTAATCACCAGATTCAACTGCCTCAAACTCTTCTGCACTAGAGACATCGGCAACGCCCAAATCAACAATACTGACAGTTTCGGGTCCAAGGAGTTCAATATCAACTGAGGGGCGTTCTGGTGTGATGTCTGCGACATGGATGACGCGAATGAAGGCATCACCTTCGTCACTGGCGATTTCATCTTTGGGGATGTTGAGTTGTCCAGCGGCAAGCGGTACGCCCAAAATCACAACGAATAATAAGGCAGAAACGAGACCTAATCCGGTTGCCCAGCGAAACGAGCGTGAGGTATCGGTGGTGTTTTCTGCACCGAGAAGCATGATGACGAAGAGGAACAACACCATAATCGCGCCTGCATAAACCGCGATTTGTACCATCGACAAGAAGGGAGCATCGAGCATTAAAAACAAAAAGGCAACGCAGCCAAAATTCAATATCAAAAATAGCGCGCTATGCACCGCATTTTCACTCAGAAGCATCCCTATCGCCGCGCCAATGGCGATAATTGCGACAATGAGGAACAAAACCGTCATGGATATTCAATCCTAATGCGCCAAATAAATGAGTTTGTGCAGTTTAACACAAATGAAACCAATCTTCAAACGAGAATCTTATAAGACGAACAAAGAAAAAGCATGTTCCGTGCGGGTGTTTTGTCTGACGAAACATGCTTGTATAGCTTGAGTTATGTACTCGATTTATTCGGGGTCTTCCATCTCTGGAATGGACCGATCATAGCTTCCAGGTTCAACCTGTTGCGGGGTGTCTTTTGCACCGTCTGGAACAGGGTCAATGAGCATATCTTTCACATAAATCGAGTCTCGACGATCTGTAAAGCTCATTTGATGTTCTTGTCCGAGTTGGATGGCTTCTGTTGGGCAAGCGTCTTCACAATAGCCACAGAAGATGCACCGTAGCATGTTGATTTCATAAGTTTTAGCGTAGCGTTCACCGGGACTATAGCGTTCTTCGTCGGTGTTTTCGGCGGCTTCTACCCAGATGGCATCTGCGGGACAAGCCGCGGCACAGAGTGAACAACCGATGCATTTTTCCAGTCCATTGTCATAACGTCGTAAGTGATGGCGACCTTTATAACGCGGATGGAATTTTTGGACTTCTTCCGGATATTGAATGGTAACAGGTTCGTCCAAAACGTGCTTAAAAGTTGTTTGGAAACCTTTGATGAGATGCATAGTATTGTTCCTTTTAATTTCCTAGAATTAGTCGCCGCCTTGACCTTGCGTGACGCTGGTTTCACTGGCTTCAATGGCTGTTTCATCGCTCGGTGGTTCGCCGTAACGTTGAAGCCCTTCGAGTAATTTGATATTCCATTCGACAATCGCAATCGGGATAGCAACGAGTGTTCCGATGAGGTGGACCAATGCCCAACCGATGCCTGTGCGCTCTCCAGTGACGAGTGGGTCGTTGGTAAGGTCGCTGATAGCTTCTTGTTGCGGTGTGTCATCGCCCAATCGACGGAGCATGACATAGCCTCCAACGAGTACAACGATGAAAATCACACCAGAAATGATGCCATAGACTGGTGAGCCAGCAGTTAACTCTTCGCCGATGACAACGGCGATGGCTGTCCATGCAACAGCAAGAAGTGAAAGCGGAAGCAGGACTTTCCAACCGAATTGCATCAGACGGTCATAGCGGATGCGTGGGAGGGTTCCGCGAATCCAGACCATGAAGGTCAACACGCCAACTACTTTGAGTATCATGATTAGGGGACCAAGAATAGGCATATTGTCGACGGGGATAATGTGATACCCACCAAAGAAGAGCGCGACGGCAATCATACTGACCGCGATCATGCCAATGTATTCCGCCATCATGAAGAGGGCGAAACGCATCCCACTGTATTCGGTCATAAAACCAGCCGTCAATTCCTGCTCTGCTTCGACCAGATCGAAGGGGGAGCGACTGACCTCAGCCAATAAGGTAATGAACAAGATTCCTGCGGCAAGTGGATTCTGGAAGACAAACCAATCCCACACATTTTTCTGTGCGTCAATGATGTCTCCGATGCTCATGCTCCCGACAATCATCACAGGCACTGCTATCGCCAAACCGAGACTGAGTTCATAGCTAATCATCTGGGCAGTAGCACGTAGTCCACCCAGCATGGCGTACTTGTTGTTGCTTGACCATCCGGCGAGAACGACCCCATAAGTTGCGATACTGGTGATGGCGAGTAGCCAGAGGATGCCAACGTTGACATCCGCCAAACCTAGTGGCACTGAGTACCAAACATTCCCAAGAGACGGTGCAAACCACGGAACCATCAAACGGGGTCCCAGTGGAATGACCGCCGCGACGATAATCACGGGGACGACTTTCAAAATGGGTGATAGCAGATAAACTGCTCGGTCTACACCTGCAGGGATGATGTCTTCCTTGAAGATGAGCTTCACCCCATCAGCGGCAGGTTGGAGCAAGCCTTGTGGACCGACACGATTCGGACCGACACGATCTTGAAGCCATGCAATGAAACGGCGTTCCAAGAGTGTGGTATAGGCGAATCCGGTGATGATAACTAAGGCGAAAATTGCTGAATAGATGATTGGGAAGATGCCCGAACAGCCTCCATCGTCTTCACAGCGCACGATTGATTCCGGATCAATGCGTCCCGTGGGATTCACAAGGAAGTCTACCGCACCTCCTATCCAATCGAGGATGGCGGTGATATTGGTGACGACGAGAACTAAGATAAGCAGGGTCACCAATAACCCGATTATGCCTAGTCCAATAAATACATTACGTCTGGTCATCATGTGATCCTTTAGCTGTTTGCGCTAACGGCTTGTGCTTCTGATACTTTGCTGATTCTGCCTGCAGTGGGAACCATCGGCGTTGGCGTATCGGTGAGATGACGCGGCAAGATGGCGGTTCCCTGTGCGAGGTCGTCATTGACAACCGCTTGTACCCGCACACTTTGATTATTGTAACTTACTTCTACAATGTCGCCCGTACCCAATTTTGCCTTTTTCGCATCCTCGGTACTCAATTCAATGTAGGGAACGAGAACGCGAGGATGGACGAGTGTACTGGGCAAAAAGTTGAGTTGACGGTTGTATAGGCGGGTGGTGGGGATGATTAAGAGTTCCCCTTTACTTGTTGTCGGTACTTCAGGTGCATTTACATCATACTTGCTGAATTTGTCACCGTTATCGATAGCTGATGGGATTTGTACACCCAATCCGCCTGTGTTTTGATAGGCTGTGCCACCATAGTAGAGGTCATCTCCGCCGACATCGGGGAATTGACGCTCCACTTTGGCGAGTTCACGATAGCGCATCCCTTCAAATTCGGGGACGTTTTTGGTGATATCTAGCATCACAGCCGAAGCAGATGGTGCTAAGTTGCCA
>JANQRM010000158.1 GCA_028284565.1 Anaerolineae bacterium
GGGCAACTGGGATTGTGATGGGCAATTGAATGAGCATGATGCTTGTCCTCATGATCCGCAGACAGAAGGCGGTTGTAATGGTTGTCCAGCAGGTCAAAATCCGGGCAACTGGGATTGTGATGGGCAATTGAATGAGCACGATGCTTGTCCTTATGATCCGCAGACAGAAGGCGGTTGTAATGGTTGTCCAGCAGGTCAAAATCCGAACAACTGGGATTGTGATGGGCAATTGAATGAGCATGATGCTTGTCCTTATGATCCGAATTGTCAGTAAAAACGATAATTGTAAATTATGGGCGTTTCAGATGTATACTACTTTCCTGGCAAAACGCTAAATTAGGCTATATGGTTGCGAGAAGATTATATTTAAGTCTCATGGATGAAATATCTTTAGGTGATTGATTTTATGTTACCAGTGTCATTACTTTTTTGTATTCAGTGAGTATTGTACAAGTCTGTCTGTTAACACAGCTGATCTGCTGTGATTGATAGATGAGAGTGAGGCTTGCAAAAGATTGGTTGCGGATTGGCAGGTACCAAAAAGCATCCTCATCGTCAAGCACTTTCGGTAGGAAAGTATGATCGAACTACTTCAGCTTTATACAAGGAACTCCATTATATTTCATCAAAAGACACATTGTGATTTATGGTTATGTTCTCGAGGCTAATAGATAATTTAAGAAATCATCTGAGAAAGATTGCTGTGGGGTCCATCGTTGGAGGTATTATTGTCGGATATCTTGCATTACCTCCCATCGTTGGACTCCGTATAACACCCTCACGAAGTGGAGGCGTCCCTTTTACTGTGAACTTTGAGAATCAAAGTGAGAATGGATCAGGTTATCATTGGGACTTTGGAGATGGAACGATTAGTGAAGAGTCAAATCCCGAACATACTTATTCACAGCCTGGAACATATGAAGGAAAACTTATTGTATATAACCTGATGGGATGGGCATTGCGCGGTCTCGGACCCATCAATTTGCTTCCACTAACCGCTGAAGAAACCTTTCAAATTGTCGTGCATGAGGCTACCACTTGTTGCCAAGATGACGGAATAGAATACATCCGTATACCTCTCGGAGAGTACAAGGTTCGCGATATACCAATCCAGATTTTTGCAGATGTTCTGTTCAATCAATACGAAATACCGAATGAAGCTTTTGCCGTGTTCTTGAATTCCTTAGCATCAGACGAGATTGGATCGATTGGCGAATATTATTCTGCGGGGTCAATGGGAAAGATTTACGATGAAGTTGGTAACTGGCGAGTGGAAGCTGGTTATGAGCGATATCCTGTCACAGGCGTGACACAGTTAGGTGCTGATCGCTTCTGTGCTTTACAAGGTGGGAGACTACCGACGATCGATGAATGGATGGTCGCAACTTATTGGGATCCAACTACACGGACAAGTACGAAATACCCTTGGGGCGATTCACCTGAACCAACTGACCTTTATACAAACCTTGGAACAAACAAACTACAACCGGTGGATACGTTTTCCGATGGGGCAAGTCACTTTGGGATATATCATTTGATAGGCAACGTCGCCGAATGGATATGGAGAAATGACATTCCCCAAGACACATTCATTGGCGGGAGTTGGAGAGATACCGGATTGAGCTGGAATGTACCTCACACTGAACCAAAGGGATATACGTCAGATGACATTGGGTTTCGATGCGTTTTGACAAGCGGATAAATTATGATCAGTTCAAGGGTATTGTAATAGTAAATATATTTCTCTTTTGAATAACGAAGTTGAGTAATTCTAGCGAGTGAGATTCCAATATAGGGTATTTGCTGAGTCATTAGCGGCCACAGCATCGAGATCACCGTCATCGTCAACATCAGCTACTGCAACATAGTTGGTTATTGCAGAAATCTCATTTAGCGGAACAAGCCAGCTAGTTTCTAATCCAACTCCATCATTAAGCCAGATTACATTCGCGTGTTGATTTGCTATAAAAGCGTCAATGAAATTGTCGCTATTCAAATCACCTAGAGCGACACTATACGTGCCTGTCTCGATAGTCTGATGATGTTCGAAATTCCCACCACCTAAATTACGCCAAATGATACTCGGTTGTGCATTGATGACAAAAGCGTCAGGTAAGCCATCGCCTGTAAGGTCTGCCAGATCTACATCATTACTACTTGAGTTGCCAAGTTGAGATATTAATCGAAAAGTGAAATTACCATCGTTCAGCCAGACCGTATTGGGTTGATTAGAATCATTTGCAACAAAAATATCAATATCACCATCTAAATCCAAATCTGCTAGCGCGATTCGCCGACTATTGGACAAGCCTGAACTTGAGATTAAGTCGGGTCCCTGAATGAAGCTTCCTCCATTATTAATCCAAATCTGATTGGGCTGATTTCGATGATTTGCAACAACGGCATCGATCCATCCATCATTGTTTAAGTCCGCCAATTCCGCATCACGTCCCGAATACCCACCTGGCAAATTATTAGGTCCACTGAAATTACCTGAGCCATCATTTATCCAAAAGTTGTCCGCAGAACCTGTAGGTCCGGCAAAGAATGTATCCAAATAACCATCATTATTAATATCTCCTAAATCGCCGTTTGAACGTGCATTCAATTCAGCACCTAATGTAAAATCGCCACTACCCTGATTAATCCAAATTTCACTCGGATTTCCAGAAATTAGCATGTCAATTAGACCGTCCCGATTGACATCTCCAAAAGTAACCTTGGTACTTTGTGCATTGCTCAGAGTTGGAAGATTGGGGCCCATGGACAACACGACATTACGATTAATCGTAGTTGATATAGTATCGAGGGGCTCAGTTACGCATCGAAAGCCGATACGAGAACTAATCATTTCTGCATCAAAATGATCACGGTTGGTACTTAGTAAACTTAGTCCCGTATCCTGAAACGACCCACCACGTATTACTTTCCCAGTTCCATCTACCGCTTCGGTTGGCCCCGTTGGATTAACGACTTCTCCTAAAGGGTACGGTCCATACCAATCGCGTACCCATTCTGCAACATTACCTCCTAAATCATAGACTCCTGTCTGACTCGGTGGATATTCACCTACGCTTACAGTATCGCCAATATTGCTGTCCGCATAATTTGCCCACTCGCTAGAAACGGGTTCTGAACCCCAAGAGAAAAGGTTTAAATCGTTGGTTGCGGGATTTAATCGAGCTGCAAGTTCCCATTGCGCTTCTGTGGGTAATCGCCCATTGCGCAACTCACGGCAATATATATCACTATGGATCCACTTGACATTCACAACAGGATAATCCAAAAACTTGCTATCGCCATAATAACCTTGCTGACTATAGGAGTCCTCGGAAACCGGTGCGGCGCACTTCCCGCTGTTTTCACATGCAAGATAATCGGCGTTAGTGACTTCATATTTGTCGATGCAATAGGCATCGAGGCTAACTGAATGCACAGGCAATTCATCCTCATCAACCATGTTATCGGAGCTCCCCATCATAAAGGTCGTGTTGGGTATATAGACTTGTGTCTCGGGGAATGGACAACGGGCTTCCATCATGAGTATAGGTGTTCCATCGGTTGGGGTACCGGTGTGGTTTTCCACGGTTGGCGTTAGAGTTGATGGAATATTAATGGGCCAATCGATGGAGCAGACTGCAGTACCGTTGGCACAAAAATCGATCATCACGCTGCCTTGATATATCTGAAAACTCCTTTTACTCGCTCCAAGTGAATTCCACCAGATTGGATCGAGCACGATTACCTCCACAAGATTACTCGCATTCCGAAGGCAGTGCTCGGGCCATGTTTGAGAAGCTCCTGATCGAAGTAACCTGAAACATGTTGCAGAGTCGAAGGATTGCAATTCGCTAGTGGTAAATAACCCCAATAACGGATTTTCTTGGGTCTCGCCCCCCAAATTGACCTCGAACAGCATTTGTTCTATAGATATGGTCACGTCGTTTGTTTCATGATAGATGACCAGTTGTTCTCGGTTCGCGAATATCTTGATTTCGACTGTATTTGAATCTTGAGCCAAAGTCGCACTTAGACTAGCAATTATGATAAGAAGTAGCAATGAAATTCGCATCAGATGTCCTTTGATAAAATGAGTTACGAATCTGCTGGGCATAGACCATCTTTGGGACCATCGTTAGCATCCCCCACAAAGCGAACCGAATGCGTTTGTCCTGGTCCCCCAAATGTTAATTCTACGTTTGGCGTGTTACCGACTTGGTAGGTCGTTTGTGGCCAATCAAATGATCCTGCATCATTGGTAATGATAAAGTAGCCGGTAACAGGTTGTCCTGTGACATCAACCGATACAAGCGCACGACACCTACCACTCCCGTCACTAAATTTCTCGATATTTGTTATGTTAAAGGTAATCATAGGTGGGTCCAATGGGTCACAGGCATCGCCCCGACCATCCAGATCGGTATCGGTCTGATCTGGATTTGGCGTTTGCGAACAGTTATCTAGATCATCCGGAATGCCATCGTTATCACTGTCCAGAGGAGGCGGGTCGTTTTCACAGGCATCCCCTCTGCCAACACCATCGTCAACGCCATTGTTATCGGCTTGATCCGGATTGGGTGTAAAGGGACAATTATCTTCTGAGTTAGTAATCCCATCCCCATCACTATCGATCGGTTCAACGTTATCACATGGGTCACCGATACCGTCCCCATCACTATCCGCTTGATTTGAGTTGTGTGTTTGGGGACAGTTATCAACTTGATCGAAGATGCCATCCCCATCACTGTCTTGGCACGTGTTCTGTGCTGGCGATACAGCTGGAATCACATGGCAACTGCCGATCTCTTCAACATTGAATTCTCGTACCCATTGCCCCGTGTCGAGTTGCCACCAGCGTGCCCCATCCGTATGATCCGTACTTGGTGCAACCCCTACTACCGTCATCTGGTTTCCCTGTGCCAAACTTCCCGTTTGTGCAAAACAGGTGGCTGGACCATTCCGCAAATTCGCACCGGAAGCATTCAAGGGTTTAACTTGGCAATTTTGGAACGGGCAACCATTATTTGTCACAGGTCCTGCTTCATTCGAGCAAGAGTCGGTCGTATTGACAACGCCATCGCCATCACGGTCTGAATCACAAACATCACCTAAGTGATCACCATCGAGATTTGCTTGGTTTGTATTGGCAACACTAAAGCAATTGTCTCTGATATTTGGAACTCCATCCCCATTTTGATCGGCATCACATATGTCACCAAACCCGTCGCCATCCAGATTCAGCTGGGAGGGATTGTATTGCGTAGGGCAATTATCGACATCATCCAATATCCCGTCCCCATCGACATCCATCGAATTATCGCAGGCATCTCCTAACCCATCGTTGTCACTATCGACTTGGTCAAGATTTGACGTATTCGGACAATTGTCACTCGAATTGAGAATACTATCCCCATCTCGATCTGCATCGCAAGCATTGCCTAAATCATCCCCATCAATATTCGCCTGAGTTGGGTTTGGAATATTCAGACAATTGTCCTCATCATCCAAAATTCCATCTTCATCAGCATCTTCTGATTGATCACAGGCGTCTCCTACATTATCAGCATCTTCATCCGCTTGATTGAGATTGGGCAAATTCGGACAATTGTCATTCTCATTTATCACCCCATCCCCATCTCGATCTGTATCACAAGCGTTGCCAAATTCATCGCCGTCAAGATTCGCTTGAGTCGGG
>JANQRM010000181.1 GCA_028284565.1 Anaerolineae bacterium
GCTGACCAAATGCCCGATGAGGTCGCCGGAACACTGTCTTATATGGCTCCCGAAGTATTAAAAGGCGATACGCCAACCAAAGCGGCGGATTTGTATGCCGTCGGTGTTATCGGCTATCAATTGTTGACGAATCAACACCCGTTGTTTGATGATGAATCGTCTATAACCGAGCAAATGACCGCGATTCTTACAAAGCCTCCGAAAATGGCGGGGCTACAGATGGACACGAGAATCATTTCGGTGATTGAACGCCTGCTAGCCAAAAATCCTGAGGAACGCTTTCAACGGGCGGAAGACATCATTCAGATTTATAGTTCTGCAACGCAACAAGCCTTTCCATTAGAAACTTCAGCAACCCGCGAAAGTTTTTTGCAGTCTGCGGAATTTGTTGGACGGGAATCTGAGTTTGAGCAGTTATCCAAGGCATTAACGGACGCAAAAGCGGGACGAGGTGACATCATCTTAGTGAGTGGCGAGAGTGGGGTGGGCAAATCCCGTTTACTCGACGAATTGCGAACCCATGCTTTGGTGCAAGGTGCGGTGGTCTTGCAAGGGCAATCCATCGATCAGGGACAAAAACCCTTCCAAGTTTGGCGAGAGGTGTTCCGCCATTGGAGCTTGTACCGAAATTTAAGCGACCTTGACGCACAGGTCTTAAAAGCCATCGTCCGCGATATTGGCGATTTGTTGGGACGCGATATTCCCTATGCCATTGCCCTCACGCCAGAAGCAACACAAGAACGCCTCTACACTGTGATTGAAGAAGGCTTATTCAAACAGCAAAATGCCTTTCTCGTCATTTTCCTTGAAGACTTACAATGGGAAGGACCAGAGAGTTTAGTCGTTTTACAAAAAGCGTTACAGTGGATTCAAACCTTACCCATCTTGATCCTTGCCAGTTACCGCTACGATGAACGTCCGGTGTTTCCCGACGAATTGCAAGCCTTAACCCGTATTGAATTAACTCGCTTTTCCACAGATACGATTGAGCAGTTAAGCGAGTCCATGCTCGGTATCCCCAGCGATACGAAACTCACGCACTTCTTAGAGCAAGAAACCGAGGGGAATCCCTTCTTTATTGTTGAAGTGATGCGAGCGCTTGCCGAAGAAGCAGGACAATTGGATGAAATAGATAGTTCAAAACTACCCGAAGTAATCGAAGCACAAGGTATCCAGCGAATTATCCAACGTCGCTTAAAACAAGTGCCAGAAGAAGCCCGACTATTGCTCGAATATTCAGCTATTATCGGACGACGAATTGAACAAGATATTCTGCAAGCTCTTGCGTCAGACACAATATTAGATGACTGGTTGACGACCTGTTCGAATTCAGCTGTGTTGGATGTCCACGATGGACAATGGCGGTTTGCTCATGATAAATTGCGCGAAGGTCTGCTGGCAGAATTGTCATCCGATTATCGTCGTGAACTGCATCAACAGGTAGCCCTAGCAATTGAATCTGTTGATGATGACCTGACACCTCGCGCGGCAACATTGACGTATCATTGGGAACAAGCCCAGAATGATATCAAAGCCGGTCACTATGCCGGCATTGCAGGTGAAGAAGCCCTCAAAAATGGTGCTAACCAACAAGCCCTCAAGTTCCTCAAGCAAGCATTGTCGCTGGAAGCAAAACTCGAAGCAGAGGAATTAAAAGATACAGATCGTCTTCGTATCGGACACTTAGAACGGCTGGCAGGAGAAGCCACATTGGGCTTAGGTCTCTTGCCAGAGAGTCGCCAACATATGAATCGGGCGATTGAATTGCTATTGGGTTCATCACCGCCAGTATCCTCCCTAGCGATCATATTTCGAATTTTGCAACAAGTCCTCCTCCAACTTCTCCATCGGATTCGTGTCAGTTGGTTCCGTGCAAAATCACCTGACCACGAAGCGCAACTGTTAGAAGGGGCATTAGCCTATGAGCGATTGGGGGAACTCTACTTTTTCTCTGCGGAGAATTTCGCAACGGTTCATGCGGCAGTCAAAACACTCAATCTTGCAGAACAGGTCTCGACATCCCCCATTCTCGCGCGGTCCTACGGACATATGAGTGTGGTCGTTGGCTTAGTTCCCATTCATCGTTTAGCACAGCTATATGTTCGTCGGGGTTATGAAACTGTCGAGGCGATTGGGGATGAACGCTCCAAAGCCATTGTTTATGGACGAACGAATGTGTATCGGACAGGCATTGGAGATTGGACAAATGCAGAAGCAGGCTTGGCAAAAGCTGTCGAAATTGCCGATCAAATCGGCGACCAACGCCAATCGGGTGAAAGTTTAGCAGTTTGGGGCTTGGTGAATCTCTATCAAGGCAAACTGGAAACCGGAGCCAATGCTTTAGCATTATTGCTCAAAGTCACGGACAAAACCAATAACGTCCAACATCGGGCATGGGGTTGCTTCTGGCAAGCGCAGGGATTGATTCGCATGGGCTTACTCGATAAAGCCAATGAACTCTTGAAGGAGGCGTTGGCACTGCTCAACACCCATTGGGAAGAAGTTGATAAAGGCGTGGCAATTAATACGAATGGCAACTTGAGTCTAGTGAATTTGTATCAGGGACGTTTTGACGAAGCGGAACAATATGCAAATGAGGTGTTAGACCGCGTTGACTTATCCGATATTCTGTATTTCTCTGCATTGGGTGCGTACTCGGCTCCTGTTGAAGTCTATTTGACTTTATGGGAAAAGGCGAAATCGGAATCCAGATCAACTGAGTTATACGAAGCCAAAACCAGCGAAGCCCTAAAAATTATGAAGAAATTTAGGGGCTTATTCCCGATTGGTCAGCCTCGTTATACCTTGTTCGTAGGTTGGCAAGCATGGTTAAAAGGGGATACAAACAAAGCGATTACATCATTGGAGCAGAGCATTCAATCCGCACAAGACTTACAAATGCCCTTTGATGAAGGGGTTGCCAATTATATGCTGGCTCGCATTATTACTCACCCGGCACGTCGTCAACAATATGTCCAGCAAGCCAAAGCACTTTTTAGCGACATCAATGCTGGCTACTATTTACAACGCATGGAATCAGAACTGAATCCGTCGATTGAACCCACATCAATAAATCCAGCATGATAAGCTCCACATTGAGCTTATGTAAAAACTTATATAAATCACCCTAAGATTGCTTGCGAGAATAGCGCAAACACGCTTGAATTATGTCGCAGGAAATTACTTTGGGAGTCCATGCCATGCTCAAATTACGCATATTCGCATTTGTCATTATTATCTTCATATTGGGGATAACTACATCATTCGCTCAGGATGATACATTCCCAGTTATTACTGTAGACAATGCCAACCAACTCACCGAAGTGAATGTCATCGGTGGCGACCAAGGCAAGATAGCAGTTTCATCGGATGACCGCTGGCTGGCAGTCTCTGGATCACGTGGGGTCTGGTTATTTGACTTAACGGACGAATCGGATACTGGTCGGTTACTCGGCGGACACACGGAACCGATTAATGCCCTTGACTTTAGCAATGATTCCACGGTACTCGCATCAGCCAGTGACGATGACACGATACGCTTATGGTCATTACCTGACGGTGAAGAACTGATGATCTTGGAAGGACATACGGACGATGTACTGGATGTAGACTTCCATCTGACAGATACCTTTCTTGTCTCGGCGAGTGGCGGAGATGATGACACGGTGCGTATATGGGATTTAGAATCCGGAGAAGAGTTTCGGCAGTATAGCGATGTTGCTGAAGGTCACGCTTATGTCAACTTTTTAGATAATACACCGTTGCTACTCTCAGGCACGCTCAATTCATCTGTCGGTATTTGGAATCTGAATGATGATGCCTTCCTTTTGGAGTTCAATAGTGGCTTCAACAGTCATGTCACCTCTATTGCTTCGAGTCCGACTCAACCCAAGTTTGCGGTGAGCCTGTTTAGTGGTCGGGTGATTATTGGCGATATCGAAGCGGGAGACCAACAAAATCTTGACCATCACTCACAAGGGGTGCGCGAGGTCGTCTTTAGTCCTGATGGTAGCGTCATTGCGAGTGTGGGCATGGATGATCTGATGATCATCTCGGATGTCAATACAGGGGAAATACTGGCGGAATATGAACTCGAAGACTTTGGCTTTAGCGTGGCATTTAGTAGCGATGGACAACGGGTCTTTGTTGCTACTGATGATGGCAAAGTCAATGTCATTGATGTTTTTGCTGGAGAGATCGTAGCTCAAATATCGCTCGCTTTCCCGTCCATACGCCAAATCTCTTATAGTCCTGATGGACGATATATTGCGGCTGTCACAGATGAAGATCGTCTCGCGCGAGTCTTTGATGCTCAAACGGGTGAGCAAATTGCCGTTCTCAGTGGGCATATTGGACGCACATTTGCGATTACTTTTAGTCCGGATGGTTCATTAATCGCCTCAGTCGGTGGCGGAGGCGATGTCATTCGTTTGTGGGAAACCGAGAACTTCACTTTAGCAGGGGCAATTGCCCATGAGGATGATTCGATTTATAGTGTTGCCTTTAGTCCCGATGGCAGTGTACTCGCAACTGGTTCAAGTCGAGGACAGATTCGACTTTTTGATCATGTGTCAACTGAACAACTTGCCGTATTTGATAATGAAGATTCCGTTTGGGGCTTATCCTTTAGCCCTGATGGCACACTCCTTGCTGCGCCCAACGGTGTCTGGAATATCATCAACGGCGAAAAATTGCCGATTACGATTGATAGATTTGCCTCCGTGAGTTTTAGTCCCTTAAGTGATTTGCTCGTGACATCGGATACCTTCATCAACATCTCCGACACTGAAGCTGTCACACCACCGACTGGGTATGTCGGACTCAACAACACCAAAGTTGCCTTTAGTCCCGATGGAACGTTGGTTGCGCTGGCAAACGATGAAGACATAGATATTGTGGACATCAACCTGCAAGCAGTGGTTGCACGTCTCGAAGGACATACGAGCAACGTACAAAGTATTGCCTTCAGCCCGGATGGCACCATGTTGATTTCTGGAGGCTCTGAAGGGACGATTCGCCAATGGGCAGTACGGGGCGATGCAGGTCCCGCAGTCGAACCGACTCCCATTGTTGCCAATTTTGATGGACTTGTTCTCGATTTCCTCCCAACCGATGTGCCAGCTGTGACAGTGAGTGACAACGCCATTACGCTAGATAATGTGTCTGACCTCAAAGAAACGATTGTCCGTTCTGCGATTAGCCATATTCGCACACTCGCAATTTCCAATGATGGTTCTCATATTGCCATCAACGGACGCGACGGGGCATTTTTGCTCGTTGCCGATAATTCAGAGAATCCCATTCCACTCAGTCCTGAAGATAGTGATATTTTCTCAGCTAGTTTGGTATCTGCCTTCAGTCACGATGGGAGTGTCCTCGCGGTGAGCTATGGCTTTGAAGATGAAGATATTAGCAGTGGAGCAGGCTTGATTTTGTGGGACATCACGGGTGACACGCCGATGATTCTCTATTCCACAACTCTTGTAGATCGTATCTTCTCGCTTGCATTCAATGCTGATGGGAGCATGCTAGCAACAGGGTTACTATCAGAACAAGCCACTATCCTTGACCTTGGCACACTGGAATTCATCGCTAGCACACAAGAACCACTCTTCGGTGCTGTTGTCGGAGTACAATTCAGTAATGATGGAACAATACTGTCTGTCGCTGATACCGCGGGCAATAAAGCTCTCTTCAATTCAGCTGATGGCTCCTTCCTCGGCGGATTTAACAGTGGCATCGCAATCCCTTTGCTCTATTCGGCTGATAATTCCGTCTTCTTGTCTGCCGAACAAGAAGGTTTCTTGGTTCGGAGTCTCTCTGGAGACGTACTTCAAGAAAATGCCTATCCAGAGGAGTTACGCGGCGACATCCTTGCCACAGACCTCTCTAGCGGTCAACTCGTCGTCGCAGGGGCGAATATCATCTGGTTCTTAGACTATCAAACGGGCGAGATTTCACAGACGATTACAGGTTTTGATACGGGTATTCTTACTGGACAAGTCACAGCTGATGGGTCGCACCTGATAGCAGTAACAGGCGATAATCTCCTGCGAATTTGGAACACCAACACGGGAGAAGAAATCAGCCAACAACGTTTGGGCTACAACGATATTCTTGCCGAGACCATCATCAGCCCTGACGGACGTTTCTTCATCCTCGAAAATGATGAAACTTCTCTCTGGGTGTTTGATGGTGTCACAGGTGAACTCCTGCGCGAGCTTGTCACCGACCAAACGGCAGAACTAGCCTTTGTTCCCAATACGTCCATTCTGGCAAGCTCCAACTTCGCTAGTAAAATTGAATTCTGGGATGCCGAATCCGGTGAAATGCTGGCGAGTGTCCCCACCGATTCCTATGTCGATATATCTTTTAGTAATGATGGGGTTTATCTTGCGACACGGTCACTAGATACCCTACGCCTCCAGAATATCCGCACTGGACAGATACTTTTCGATGATGTCCCAGTGCATTTAGACCGCTTCAATGACATCGATTTCTCATTAAGTGAAAACCTCGTCGCAACAGCGGGTGAAGATGGCACAGTCAAACTTTGGAATCTCGAAACTGCCGAACAAGTTGGCTTAATCCGCGCCCATCCAGAAGGAATCCGTTTGCTTTCCTTTTCTCCCAATGGCTCAGCCTTAGCAACGATGGCAAATGACGGGGTGCGTCTGTGGGATTACTCTGAAATGTCGGCGATTACGGAAGTTTTCTTCAGTGGTTTTGACTTCGGCTTTGGCTTAAACGGTCTCTATTTCAGTCAAGATGGAACGCTCCTGTTCGTCCACAAATCAAGGGACATCATCGTGCTTGATGCCAACACAGGTGTAGAAGTAGCCCGATTAGCAGTGCTTGATGGAACATCCTTGCTTTCATCCGATGGTGCGACAATTGTTGTTGCAGAAGATGCGGGTAATATCCGCCGTTATGCGTTAAATGGTGTTGCAGATAATCCAGAGAGTCCAAATCTCGTTTTTGATGCTTTTTATCTTGACCCCAAAACAGGCTTTGCCATTCCCAGTCCAGAAGGCTTTCTTGTCCAACAGCAACGAGTCGGCGAAACGCTCTATGTCGTCTCAACTTTGGGCAATGAGTTCGATCTTGCAGCTGGACCACCCCAGCCGGGTAGCCCCGTTGCCATAACTGACTTCGGACAACTCAGCAACTTGAACAACCTACCGCCGGATAACCTTGCGCCCGAAGACAGTCCTGTGCGCGTCATTCAAAACTATCTTGGACCGCGTATTCCTGCAGATTTGCCTGTGGCAGAAGTCGGTGGACTACCGATTGCTATCTATTTAGAATCAACGGAAGCCTTCGACCAATTGGGCATTGCGCTATTGCTTGATGAGGAAAACTATGTCATGACAACACTCTATAAAGCACCCGATGCCGATGATGCCTTTGTCGAAACCATTATTCAAATGATGCTCAATAGCCAACCGCCACGCTAGCTCCGAAGCAAAATAGGGTGGGTGAGACTGCCTACCCTAATCCGTTTATCGTCTATTGGGCGGTATTTCTTGTAGTGTCCATGAGTTGCCATCAGGGTCTTTGAATCCAGCGAACAATATGCCACCCATGTCAATGACTTCACTCATCTCAACACCACGTTTCAAGAGCGTATCCCGTGCCTGACGAATATCCTGTACAACCAGATGTAACCCTTTGATACTGCCCGGAATCATTTCAGATATTTCTCCCAGTCCTGACCCAATCACAATCGAACATCCTGAACCGGGTGGGGTCAGTTGGACAACTCGAACACCCTCACTTGGCTCGGTATCATGGTCAACTTTAAAACCGACGTTGTCTTCATAGAAAGTTTTTGCACGGTCAATATCCGATACAGGCAGTATGACAACCTCCAGTTTCATCTCAAACACAATAATCTCCTGAACGGTTCTAATTTACATAGGGATGGAGTACATTTGTTCTTATTCTACGCTGTGGAATCAAAACAAGGTAGGTGTGAGTCCCTACTTTGTTATTGGTCTGTAGATTGGATTGTAGCTAGTTTATGCTTTCGCTTCGGATTTTGTTCCGGTGAAGTAGGGTGCGGTGGCATGTCCAGCTTGGCTGATGCCTTGTGGACGGAGCAACTTCATGGCGGTTTTCCACAGGATTTGGATGTCCATCAAGATAGAAACTTGGTCTACATAATCCACATCCAATTCAAACTTTCGTTCC
>JANQRM010000221.1 GCA_028284565.1 Anaerolineae bacterium
GGGAGAGGCATACCATCCACGTGGAACGGTTTCATATTCGCGAATGACTTCCATTGCCAGATGTTGTGGGTCACCACCCAACGCCGGAGTCGGATGCAAGACCTTCACCATCGGAATCACCCCGCTTGCTTCAGTCATTTCGCCTACAAACGGAGTATACAGATGCCGAATATTGCTCAGTTGATAGATTTTCGGTGTGTCGGAATAGGTCAGATACTCAGTAACGGATTGCAATTTCTCAGCAATTTTTTGAACCACGATGTCATGTTCATAGCGTTCTTTGGGATCATTCAGGAAGCGTGTGGCAATCGCTTTATCCATTGCTGTTGTGGTCCCGCGCTTTGCAGACCCCGCTAGCCCCATCGTATGAATTTGCTTGCCATCCGTTGAAACAAGCAATTCCGGTGTCGCACCATAAAAGGCGTGATTGGGAAGTGACTCAAATAAAAAACGATAGCACTCAGCATAGTTATCCGCCAGATAATGCAACGCCTCATCCACATTTACATTATTCTCGAAGCGAATCTCACACACCCGCGACAAGACGACTTTATTCAGTTCAGTTGTTTTCAGCCGTTGAGTCGCTGAATCAATCATCGCCTGATAATCGTCATAAGACATCGGATAGCGTACATCCGTTGGGACTTGTGATGCTAAACTTAACGTGCTATCGACAGTTTCCAGTTCTGCCAGCTTAGTCATTAAGGCATCATAGAGTGCATCATGCAACTCATTAGGATTTTCATCCATTGAAAGATGTGTATTAATTGTCAGCCAAGTTTCATCGTTCACTTGTGTCAATTGATAGTGTGGCAGAACAAAGTGTGCAGGTGTAAAATCCGACCACGCATAATCTGAAACAAAATCATCCCGAAAGGCAAACCCACCAAATAATCGAGGCGATGCAAAATCCGGTGAGTCACTCAGCATAACCGATTCTGTAAATAAGTCCCTTGCTTGCTGTTCGACTGTGGTATAGCGATTCTCTCCCCACCCCATTAATTCAATCGCTTGTCCCATCCCTGCGAAAGCAATACCATCCCTTTGACTAGCAAAATAGAAGCGAGGTTGCCCTTTAGCATGGAGTAAAAATTGCGCCATCGTTACCGCTTGGCAGAGTACGCTCAAGCTCACTAAACGACCATAATGTTCGGGAATGGTCTCATTCAGGGGCAACTTATTGTTCATCATAGTCCACGCTCTTGAGCAGTAATGGTAGCAAAGCATCCAAAATGCGTTCCTGCGAGGGTTCGCCCGTATACACCCACTGAATCACCACGTTATAAATTGCACCCATCCAAGCATGCGAGACGACATCAGTATCGACTGTTGGGATGTCTCCAACTTCTATAGCTTCATTGAGATAGGTTTGAATCAACTCAGCAAAGCGATCTGTCACTTCGAGTCGTTTCTTCTCAAAAACACTACCCAAGCCCACCGCCTGAACCAAAAGAATCTTCGCCGGACGACGATATTTAGCAAAGGTTTCGAGAACTGCGACCAAAGCAACTCGCACTCGTTCGATACCCTTGTCTTCTTGTTCGATGGCTTCGGTCACGCGACGTTCTAACAAGTCAGCAAATTGGTCAACGAGCGCGATGAATAATTTTTCTTTATTAGGAAAATGAAAGTATATCGAGCCTTTAGATGAACTCGCCTCTTCAACGATTTCATCCATGCGGGTATCGTGATAGCCCTTACGAGAGAAGATATTGAGCGCGGCATCTAAAATACGCTCACGGGTTGAAGATTTGTTATCAAAAGTGGAGTCAGACATGCTTACATCCATAAACTGACTGGTCAGTCTAATTGTACGATATTTCACAATACAAATCAAGAAATCTCAGGCAACTTTAAGAATCAGTAGGAGTTTTATGTGAATCGAGTTAATTTGCGGTATAGTTAGAGCAGGATACAGAAAGAAATTTTAGGGAAATTTATTCTATGTCTTCGCAGATTTCCTTTAATGGACCCAATATGGGATATATCTTGGAGTTGTACGAGCAATATCTACATGCTCCAGATACTTTAGACGATACAACAAGACGCTTTTTCCAGCATTGGTCGCCTTCAACTAATGGCGTGTTTGTTCCTGCCATGCCAACAGCCGATGCAGTGGATATGCAGAAGATAGTCGGTGCGGCAAATTATGCCCAATCCATTCGGCAATTCGGACATCTCGAAGCTAACATTGATCCATTGGGTATAGAGCGACAAGAAGACCCCGATTTACATCCAGAAGCACATGGAATCACCGATGCCGATTTACAACAACTGCCTGCCAGCTTTGTAGGGGAGCATTTCGCTCATTATGACAATGCCTTAGATGCCATCGACGCGCTTAAGCAAATCTATACCTCGACTAGCGGCTTTGATAATGGGCATATCCATGATGCGGACGAACGTCAATGGTTACGAGAAGCGATAGAGTCTCGACATTTTCAATTTGAAGGCGACACAGAGACATCAATTGCACTCCTAGAGCGACTCTCACAAATTGAAACCTTCGAGCATTTTCTCCAGCGCAGTTTCCCCACCAAATATCGCTTCTCCATTGAGGGACTCGATATGATGGTTCCGATGTTGGATGAGGTGGTCCGTCTCGCCAGTGGTACAGAACTAGAGACAATCGCCATTGCGATGGCGCATCGAGGACGCTTGAATGTCCTCGCCCATATCATGGACAAGCCCTATCAGCAGATACTTGCCGACTTTAAAGACCCGCTGATGTTACAAGAAGCCAGTCATGCGATTGGCTGGACGATTGGCGATGTCAAATATCATAAAGGTGTGCAACGGGAAATTGACACAGACGCAACTCATCATCTGCTCATTACCATGCCACCCAATCCAAGCCATCTCGAATTGGTCAATCCAGTCGCTGTTGGGATGGCACGCGCCACAATTACCGATGCTGAGAAAGCAGGCAATCCTAAGTATCATGTCGAACGGGCGTTGCAAATCCTAATTCATGGGGATGCCTCATTCAGTGGGCAAGGTATCGTCGCTGAAACCTTTAATATGTCTAGTTTACCCGGCTACACTGTTGGCGGGACAATTCACATTATTGCCAACAATCAAGTCGGCTTCACGACATTGCCCGTAGATGGGCGTAGTACTACCTATGCTAGCGACCTTGCAAAAGGCTTTGGTGTACCGATTATCCATGTGAATGCCGATGACCCTGCCGCTTGTATTGAAGTGATGCGGATCGCCTATGCTTATCAAGATCGTTTCGAGAAAGACTTCTTGATTGATTTGACAGGCTATCGTCGTTATGGACATAACGAATTGGATGAACCTCGCTTCACGCAACCCTTGATGTACCAACGAGTCAATAATCATCCCACAGTACGCGAATTATGGAGCCAGAAGCTCATCGACCAGCAGATGATAGATAGCTCCAGACCAGACGAAATCAAACGCGAATTTGCTGACAGTTTACAAAAAGAATATGATGCAACCCCAGATATCGAAGACCTGATGAAACCCGAAGAGCCAGAACCTCCAGTTGGTGCCGCAAAACAGGTGATTACCGCAGTCAGTGAAAAACGTCTAAGAGAAATCAACGATTCCCTTGCAAAAACGATTGAAGACTTCAACTTCTTATCGAAACGCTTTCAGAAAACCATTGAAGCCAAACGAACGGTGTTTGAGGAAGAGGAAGTCAATCTCGATTGGGCAACTGCCGAAGAGCTTGCTTTTGCCACCATTCTTGCCGCAGGTACACCCATTCGCGTCACCGGACAAGATAGTGAACGCGGAACTTTCAGCCATCGTCACGCAGTACTACATGATGCTGACACAGGTGAAAAGTTGACCCCACTACAAATATTCAGTGAAGCCAAAGCCTCATTTGAAATTCATAATAGCCCCCTCTCCGAAGCCTCTGTCTTAGCATTTGAGTATGGCTATAACGTTCAAAGTGGGAATCGCTTGGTCATTTGGGAAGCACAATATGGCGACTTTGCCAACGGCGCACAGAATGTCATTGATGAATTTATTGTCTCCGCGCGGGAAAAGTGGGGGTTACATCCATCACTCGTTCTCTTATTACCCCATGGTCACGAAGGCGCAGGTCCCGACCATTCTAGCGGGCGACCCGAACGCTTCTTACAATCCGCCGCCAAGACCAACTTACGTCTCGTCAATTGCACCACATCTGCACAATATTTCCACGTCCTACGACGACAAGCGGCTCTCCTTGAGACCGACCCACTTCCCTTAATTGTGATGACACCAAAAAGTCTCCTGCGGAATCCCATGGTTGCCTCATCTCTCGATGACTTCACCAAAGGCAAATGGCAAGCAGTTATTGATGATAACGAGGTTGACAAAAAGAAAGCGACTCGACTTGTCTTTTGTACGGGCAAATTCTATTATGATTTACTGACAAGTGAGCATCGTGAACAGTATCCTCATGTTGCACTCGTGCGGGTTGAGCAACTCTACCCCTTCCCGGTTGATGATTTACAAGCGGTCGTTAATAATTATCCAAAACTCAAACAAATCGTCTGGGCGCAAGAAGAGCCAAAGAACATGGGCGGGTGGGATTTCATGAATTACCGCCTGAAGAAACTTGTCGGACGTGTACTACCCGTCAACTATGTCGGACGCAGACGCAGTTCGAGCCCAGCGGAAGGCTCCAAGACTGCTCATAATGTCAATCAAGACTTAATTACAAATTATGCATTTTCGTGGGAATTCACCCAGAACAAGAGTGGAGAGGATGAATAATGGCATACGAATTAGTTGTTCCAGAACTCAGTGAATCTGTCGTTGAAGCCACCGTCTCTGAGTGGATGAAAAACGAAGGTGATAAGGTGAATGTCGGAGATGTCGTTGTCGTACTAGAGACGGATAAGGTTTCCGTCGAGGTCACAGCTGAACAAGCGGGAGTCCTCTCAAAAATTCAAAGCCCTGCCGATGAAGATGTTGTTGCAGGCGATGTTCTTGGCTTAATCGAAGCAAATGGAGATGCACCATCCCCACCGAAACAAGAACCCGCCAAAGCGGAACCCAAACCAGAGCCGAAATCAGTACCCGTAGCTGTCCCAAGCTCAGATGATGCCAAATTCACACCGGTTGCCAAACGCTTTGCAGATGCCAACAATGTGGATATTCAGAGTGTCTCGGCACAAAACGGTCAAAAAGTCACCAAAGAAGATGTCGAAAATCATCTGCAAAAACAACAAGCTCCAAAGCCAACTTCACAACCCGCTTCTGGGATCGAAACCCTCATCAAAATCGGTGAAGGTCGGGAAGAAGAACGCGAAAAAATGTCGCGTCGTCGTCGTACAATTGCCAAACGCTTGGTCGAGGCACAACAAACTACCGCGATGTTGACGACATTCAACGAAATTGATATGACTGCGGTGATGGAACTACGGAAACGTCGCAAAGAAGCATTCAAAGAGAAACATGGAGTCAGTCTCGGTTTAAGTTCGTTCTTTGTCAAAGCGACCATCGGCGCGCTCAAAGCATTCCCACGTCTCAATGCCGAAATCGACGGCGATTACATCATCATGAAGCCCTTCTATGACATCGGCATTGCTATCGGCGCAGAAGAAGGACTGATTGTCCCTGTTCTCCGTGATGCAGACCGTATGTCCTTTGCAGAGATTGAGGGTCAAATTCGTCAATACGCCAAAGAAAGTCAAGAAGGCACAATCTCCATTGAATCCTTGATGGGTGGAACATTTACGATTACTAATGGTGGTATCTTTGGGTCCATGATGAGTACCCCCATTCTCAATGCGCCTCAAGTAGGTATACTCGGCTTACATGGCATCAAAGACCGTCCGGTTGTGATTGACGGTGAGATAGTCATTCGTGCGATGATGTATGTTGCGCTTACTTATGACCATCGAATCGTCGATGGACGAGAAGCCGTGCAATTCTTGGTCAAAGTCAAAGACCTAATCGAAGACCCAGAATCACTGTTAATCGAAGGCTAGAACAGAGCAAAATGTCGGGTTCTGATTTACTACAACTTTACAACTATGACTCGTTCATCCCCGAAAACTTTGGGCCGTGGATGCGCTTTGACGAAAGCCCGGCTCTTGGGAGTCCGGCTCCGGATTTTCCCTTGTGGCGTTTATCCAATAAAAGCGAAACACGCTTAAGTGAACTCTGGAAAAATCATGCTTATACAGTAGTGGAGTTTGGGAGCTTTACCTGACCCTACTGTGGGATGGCGGGTCCATCCATGAATCAAATCGCCGAAGACTATGCTGATCATGAAGTCTTGTCGATATTTCTTTATACAAATGAAGCCCATCCCGGCGAGAATTTTCCACACCTTACCTCCATGGAGCAGAAGTTTCGCCATGCCCAAGCTCTGCACGATGTCTATGGCATTACACGCCCCATACTAATCGACTCACTCGACGGAGCCTGCCACCGTGCTTATGGTTCTATGCCCAACATGACGTGGATATTCAATCGTGCTGGACAACCTGTCTATAAATCAAATTGGACAGATGCCAACAGTGTTGCCAATGCACTCGATTACTTCACCCAAATTCCAGAGCGTCGGTCTCAAGGTAAACGACTCGCGCCCTTCCATGTCGAGCGTTTGGACTATCGCAATGCTGACAATGAAAAATTTTATGAAGGGCTTGCGCGCAATGGTCAAAAAGCAGTTGATGAATTCCGTAATGCCTTCTAATAGAATTTGACAATTATGACCCAAGTTGCCCAATTTCAACCCTTGGACTTTGTACAATTATCGCCCGAAGAACAATTGGGAAAGTCCCGTGAGGTCCTTGAATCCATGTTGAAGCGACGAACTGTGCGCGATTATTCCTCTAAGCCCGTTCCCTATGAACTCATCGAGAATGCCATTCGAGTCGCCACCAGCGCACCATCAGGAGCCAATCAACAGCCGTGGACTTTTGTCGTCGTGAGTGACCCAGACGTCAAGCGAAAAATTCGCATCGCCGCCGAAGCTGAAGAAAAAGACAGCTACAAACGACGTATGAGTCAGGAGTGGCTCGATGCCCTCGCCCATCTCGGCACGGATTGGAACAAACCTCATCTCGAAGATGCACCTTATCTCATTATTGTCTTCAAACAAGCCTATGGAATCGACATCGACCCGCAAACCGGAGTCGAAACCAAAGTCAAGCACTACTATAGCGATGAGTCCGTCGGGATTGCAGTCGGCTTTCTCTTAACCGCTTTACATCTCAGTGGACTGGCAACACTCACCCACACACCCAGCCCAATGAAATTTCTCTCAGAAGTCTTGGGGCGACCCGACAACGAGCGCGCGTATGTGGTCATTCCGGTGGGCTATCCAGCCAACGATGCCGAAGTACCTGTTATCACCAAGAAGGACCTCGATGAAGTCTTGATTCACATCGACTCATCCGACTAATCACGCAAGCCAAACAAACCCGCCCGTTTCGTCCGACTCTGCTCCCAGACATCCACATCTGCAATTCCTTCGATTCCTTTTTGATACACAGGATGATGAGGTGACAATGGCAACGTCACCACACCTCCAATCACACCCGACAAATATGCTCCCAATGCCAGTTCCAAAGCACGCTGTCCTACACTTGCAGGTGCAATCGGTTCCCGTTGTTCTTGGATAGCATTCGCAAAATCATCCCACAATGCCGTAAACGAGCGTCCAATGTTGTCCATATGGGTAGGCAAGTTATCGAGTGAATGGTCTGTCCGTTCCCAATCCGTGACACTATACAACTCCACAGGCTGATTAAACCCGCTGGTTTGATATTGATGGTAGCGCATCCGAATCTGCCCATTACTCCCACTGACATCAACGCCACCAACGCCTTGTCCCCAGCCCATATGTATGGTCACATAGCCCTTCGGGAAAGCAATTTGCAACATAGCAAGGTCTTCAATCACAGGCTCACGATGAGCATAGGTCGGCGCATCGACAAACGCCATCACTTGTTCCGCTGGCGCGCCCATCAACCACTCCGACAAATACACTGCATGTATCATATCCATCAGCACTCCCCCACCCGCACTCATAGTATGTCGCCAATCACTCTGATACTCCACCGCACCCGGATAATCAATTACGCCTAGAAAGTGCATGCTAATATTGCGAATATTGCCGACTGTCCCCACATCAAGCAATTGTTTGATTTGGCGATACTCCGGCAGAAAGTGATAGTTATGCACCATCCCCAACAACAAGCCGGCATCCTGCGCTGTTTGTACTAATTCTGATGCCACTTGTGGGGTATTCGCAAGTGGTTTTTCACTCAATACATGCTTCTCAGCCTTCAACGCATCCAAGACAATCTGCCGACGGAACTTCTGCGGCACAGTCACACAGACAGCATCGACCTCATCCATCGCCAAAATCGCCTGATAATCCTCGTATAGTTGTTCATAGGATAAGCCAAACCATTCTTGCCCAATTTTCCGTCGCGCCTCCGTGATGTCCGCCAGTGCAACCAACTCGACATCATCTAACGAGGTCAAAGCTGGACGATGTCCATAACTCACGACATTCCCACAACCAATTAAGCCAACCTTCAAATGTTTCTTTTCAGTCATCGAAAATCCTTTTTGAATGACATCGACATGCGTAATGTCATGACGAGTAAAATGACAATTATCACCGAAAAAATAGCGACGATGCCATAAGCGTTAAAAAGCCCAATGGAATCCGCAACCGTGCCTAAAACTTGGGGGGTAACTAAAATCGCCAAACCCGCACTCAACAAGATTCTAGCACTCGCCCTATCCGCGAGATTCGGTGCAAGGTTCGAGGCAGAAGAGAGCGTCAACGGAAACAAATTCGCAATCCCAAGACCCGCAACAAACAAACCCAAAACATTCAACCAGACATGCTCCGCCAGCCAAAATAACGGAAAGCCAAGAATAACCAGCACAATCGCACCCAAAACCAGATAGTCGCTTGCATAGCGTCTGGTCAATCGACTACCGACAAACCGTCCGATGACCATTGCAATGAAAAAGATCGTCATCGTGCTAGAAGCAACCACCTCACTCAATCCAATCACATCTTCTAAAAAGGAGGCACCCCAAAAAATCACGCACCACTCAATCGACACACCTAAAAAGATGATAATCAAAAAGACGGAGAATTGGCGAGGCAAGTCAGCATCAGCATGTTCATTCGAATGGTTAGCAGAAGTTGGTTGAGGAATTGAGAGATTGTTCCATCGTAAAATGAGCAGAGCAAAGAGCATAATGCCCGCGAATAAGGCAGTTTCCCAACCTAAACCGATTGCCTGCCCTAAGCCAACCATTAATGGAGCAAATAATGCGAGGAAACTTGCCGTGATATTCGATTCCGTCAAAGCAGTCGCGCGTTGATGCCCATACTTATCAGACAAAGTTGCTTGAATAATAACGATTAGCCAACTACCCGCAAAACCCATAAGCCATGACGCAAAGATGGTCGCAACTGCCGATTGCCCAGTAGTAAGAAAAATTCCACCCAATCCCATGCCGATGCCACCCGCCCAAAACACCAGACGACGACCCCAACGCTCAGCCAGTGTATCCGCGAACAAGCCCGAAACAACCATCCCCAATGCAAATAGGCTCAAATGCAATCCACTGACCGTATAGTTCAGACCGAGTTCATCACTGATGAAGGTCATCGCAGGACCGAGTGTCGCCTGCATATAAGCAAAATAGCCCAGCGCGATATACGCCAGCCATGCATAGGAATCACGGACAAAAGCATGGGTCATCTCAAGTGACTCAAGCCATCAACCAATCTCATCCAACCGAACCGGACGATTTTCATCGTAAGATTGCCGCGCCGCCAACCCCATCACTACCGGAATGCGCCCATCTATCGCCGTAACAGGAACAAGCTTGTCGTTCAACACAGCATCTGCAAAATCATCCATCTCTTGAATAAAGCTCGCTTTATAACGTTCAAGGAAGAAATGATGGGGCAAATCCGCCTGACGAACCGACTCTTTCGTCTGCAAAATCGCATTGTTTGGATAATTATTCTGGGTTGAGATACTCCCGCCACTCCCAAACACTTCCGCCCGTTGATCATAACCATAGACCGCTTGCCGACTGTTCTGAATCATCCCAATCACACCATTTTCAAATCTCAGCATGACCATCAGTGTATCCACATCATCTGCTTCACCAATCGCCGGGTCAACCATCACTCCAGCCGATGCATATACCTCTTCCACTTCACTCCCAATCAGATAACGTGCCATGTCAAAATCATGAATCGTCATGTCGAGGAAAATCCCACCCGACACTTTGATATAGTCTATCGGCGGCGGTGCCGGGTCACGACTAATGATGTGCATCAGATGCGGTGTGCCAATTTCACCTGATTCCACTGCTTGGCGAACCCGTCGAAAGTTCGCATCAAAGCGACGGTTAAATCCAATTTGCAACTTCACACCAGCTTTTTCTACTGCGTCTAAAGCCGAGTCGATTTTGTCCAAACTATGGTCAATCGGTTTCTCACAAAAGATATGCTTGCCTGCCTGTGCGGATTCAATAATCAGAGGAGCATGGGTATCCGTTGATGAACAGATGATAATTGCCTCAATCGAATCATCATGAATCAAATCACTCGGATTACTTGTCACTTTCAAAATAGATAAACGCTCGGCAACGTCTTGCGCCGCAGCTTCATAGACATCCGCAATACCAATCACGTTTACTTGGTTCACTTGCCGAACCAAGTTCTCTGCGTGGAGCTTACCTATCCGTCCCGCCCCAATGATTCCCACATTTAACATCACATTGTTCCTTCTCAGTTGGTCAATCGTGCATAGGAATGTATCGCAATTTTCACAATTGTCCAACAATCACAATCCAGTAAAATTCGTGTTGATTATTATTCACCAATCTTGAAAGACCAAACCATGACTTCAATGGGGAAATATCGTCATCTGACCCAAGCCACCACGGCTGAGGGACATTTTGTTATTCTCGCTGTCGATCATCGGGGTAACTTAATTGACAACTACAATCAATACCGCGATACACCTGCTACAGATGAGGAATTTACCCAATTCAAGCAAGATTTGATGCGCGCCATTTTGCCCGTATGCAGTGCTGTGCTTGCCGACCCTGTGTACGCTATCGGACGTGGGATCGCCACCCGTACCATTCCCAGTCATACCGCCATCTTATCACCCATCGAAGTAACCGATTACTCCCCACACCCCAGCCAACGTGCCACCCATTTCATCCCCCATTGGTCAGTTGCCAAAACCAAGCAAGTCGGTGGGGCAGGCATCAAGATGTTGCTCTACTATCATCCCGATGACAGCCAAGCCCAAGAAAAACGCGAACTCGTTGAACAAATCATTCAGCAATGCGCCGATGCGGATATTCCCTATTATCTCGAACCGATTGCGTATTCTTTAGATGCAGACCATCCTATCGCCAACAACGAATTACGCCAAGTCGTTGTCGAAACGGCGCGCACCTTTAGCCAGATGGGAGTCGATATCCTAAAAGCACAATTTCCCCTAGATGTCTCACAAGAACCCGATGAAACGGTCTGGGCAGACGCACTTGCTGAATTAACCTCCGCTTGTGGGGATGTGCCATGGGCATTGCTGAGTGCCGGAGTCGATTATGATATCTTCAAACGACAGACTCGCCTCGCCTGCCAAGCCGGAGCCAGTGGCATCATTGTCGGGCGTGCCTTATGGACAGAAGCCATTCAACTTGATGGTCAGGAACGACAAGACTTCCTAGAATCTACCGCCCAGCAAAGGATGAATGAACTCGCCGACATCTGCGCGCAACATGCGACTGCTTGGTACGACAAAGTTGCACCACCTGCCTCACCAACAGACTGGCTAAACACCTATTTCGACTGATATTTATCTGACTTCGCCTTCTGAAATCGGAGTATCTCTACAGGAAATGACGCTCGTTTGTCTTGGCTTCTTCATAATCCGCACGCGCTTGTTGCACATCGGGGTTATCAGAGACTTCCGCCACTGCCACATCCCACCATGACTCATACCCCGGCACTCGCTGTCGGCGGTCAGTCTCCATAAAGATGCACACCGGCTTTCCTTCAATCTGTCGCCCTTCCATGATGGCATCCGCAATCTCATCCCGGCTTTGCACTCGTATCAGATGCGCGCCTAAGCTTTCTGCATTCGCCCCCAAGTCAATCTTGAGCGTCTCACCATCCAGATGCCCGGACTCCGTCCGATAGCGATACTTCGTCCCAAAGCCATCACTCCCAATCGACTTGGACAACCCGCCGATACTCGCATAACCATGATTATCCAACAGCACGATGATGACCTTGATGCCTTCTTGTGCCATCGTCACGATTTCGGTATTCATCATTAGGTACGAGCCATCCCCCACCATGACATACACATCACGTTCCGGCTGTGCCATCTTTACGCCCATGCCACCCGCAATCTCATAGCCCATACAGGAGTAACCATATTCCAAGTGA
>JANQRM010000231.1 GCA_028284565.1 Anaerolineae bacterium
CCACTTGATAGTACGAGACTGCCGGTTGCCGATAAGGCGGAACTGCCCCCCGTGATGCCCACTCTTACATCACGATCATCATAATCACCGATGTTTACACCGACATTAGCTAATTGTGCGTGTAGACCATCGTATGGAATATACTTTTCATCCCAGCTCAGTATCGTTTTGTCTTCACCAATAAGCTCCATAATCTGCTCAAATGCTGTACTATAACTTACTTGATACACATAGCAACTAAGCTTTTGTGCTGCTTCAGTAAACCGCACGACCATCTCATCTTGTGTCATCGTATCTGACAGCGGCACCATATGACGATGTTCTTCGATTGGTTTGACTTGTTCAAAAGGGGTCTGCGCTTGTCGAAGTTTTTTCAAGACTTTGTTACGAGACTCCATTTTCACGCTCCTTCCATAGTTGGTGGAAGGATTTGGGGGCAAAGTCCGGAAAATCACGATATTGTGTCCAGTTACCAAGTACGCCCGGCATGTAGTCGCCCATCACATACTGCCCCGCACGAGCGGCAACGCCACCTAAGGCAAACCGTGTAGGCGATGTCATGCCGATTGCCCACATCTTCATAGCCATATTCCAGCCTATGTCGCTTTCACCCTCTTGTACCAAATCCCAACGTAAATCAAGCAACATGCGTGGTAAGTCAATATCAACTGGGCAAACCGCTTTACAACTACCACATAAGCTGCTGGCGTGTGGTAGTGGCTTTGCATTTTCCAGCCCCACATATAGTGGTGTCAATACGGCTCCAATCGGACCACCATAGACCCAACCATAGGCATGACCGCCAGTACTGCGATAAACAGGGCATGCATTCTGACATGCCCCACAACGGATACAAGCAAGAGCTTCAGCGTACTTTGTCGCGTAAATATCACTGCGTCCATTATCTACAAATATGATGTAGACATGCTCCGGACCATCTACCTCCTCATCACGCGACGGTCCATTTAGGATGTTGGTATACACTGTTAAATTTTGTCCTGTGCCACTGCGCGAGAGAACTTGCGTAAGCGTCACATAGTCTTGGACTGTCTCAATGACTTTTTCGATACCCACTAGGGCAATATGTACTTTAGGGATTGATGTACACAGACGACCATTACCTTCATTCATGACCAATGCAAGAGAACCTGTTTCAGCAATCACGAAGTTACCGCCCGAAACTCCCATGTCGGAATTCAGGAAATCTTCCCGCAACATTTCACGGGCAAATGCCACCATCTCACCCGCATCATCTGTGGGTTCCATGTTGAGTTCACGGATAAAAATATCACGAATTTCAGCTTTAGTCTTGTGGATAACAGGCGCAACAATGTGGCTAGGTGGCTCATCATTGAGTTGGATAATATACTCACCAAGATCTGTTTCCACGACACGTAATCCAGCACTTTCCATCGCTTGGTTTACACCTAATTCTTCGCTGAGCATACTTTTACTCTTAGTGACAGTCTTTACGCCGTGATGTTTTGCTATTTCTAGAACCAGTTTGTTCGCTTCGTTTGCATCGACTGCCCATTCAACTTTAAAGCCATTTCGCGTCAGGTTCTCCTCAGCTGTTTCGAGGATATCGGGTAAGTTGCGTAAAGCACGTCGTTTGGCTTCTGCTGCTTGTTGACGCATAAATTCACCGTGCTCATCACTATGAGCGAACATTGCTGTCTGGCGTTTATGATAAGCATTAAGCGTTCCTTTCGATACGGCTTCCTGCAAATCAGGATTATGGATAGCAATATCAGCAAGTGCTATGAAATCATTGGACTGTACTTCAAGAGCCATTATTCGCTTCCTTTCAAACCTTGTGCAAGCACATCAGCAATATGTAGCACTCGTTTATTTGACTTTTGACGTGACAGCCCTCCATTCATTTGTGTCATGCAACTCACATCACCTGTTACAATCGTATCAGCAGATGCATCGTTTATATTGTCGACTTTGGTGCTTAGCATCTTATTACTTACAGCAGGCATTTTCACGCTGAATAATCCGCCAAATCCACAGCATACATTCGCTTCATTTAATTCGACTAACTCCACATTTTCCATTCCATCCAAGAGACGACGTGCTTCCTCTCCTATGCCCAAGAGACGCAAGCCGTGACAGGCATCATGGATTGCAAATGTTTGTTTTTCTGGCAGTTTTAGATCGAGACGATCAATGCCAAGTCCAGTGACTAAATACTCTGTGAATTCCCATGTGATGGAAGCCATACGCACCGCGAGGTCATATAGCTCACCATCCTCCGGTGTGAACAAATTTGGATATTCATGCCGCACCATTGCAGCGCATGATCCTGACGGAGTCACGATTACTTCAGCATCCTTAAAGGCTTTCAAAAATTGCTTGGCAACAGTCTTAGCATCACCGCGATAACCTGAATTAAATGCGGGTTGACCACAACAGGTTTGTTCCATTGGGAAGTCGACTTGTACACCAAGGTGTTCAAGAATATCGACAACGGACATACCAGTCTGTGGGTAAATCATAGAAACAATGCAGGTTACAAATAATGATACTTTTTTATCCTTAGGTGACTCGCGCTCCAATAAAATCATAGGATTCACTTTCATTCAGTTACATTAGATTATCGTCTTTTTGTGGCTATTGATTGCGCAATCAGCCTTCAAAGGCATGTGAAATGGATATTATGGATAAGATTGTGAACGGCTTTCCATTCAGATCAACTTGTACAATACGTTCTAGGCTAGTTTTTGGGAGTAGGTCTAGATAGCCATGGCTATCTAGACGAGAATAGTTCCAGTGAATCTTGTTTAACTATACTGAGTTTAGCCCATTGCTAGTCTGATTGAGACGATTGCCATTGTAGGAAAGAAGGCTTGAATCATGGAACCTCATCATCTTGGGTGCTTAGCTCCTCCGTTGCTTTTCGAGGGACTCTATTGGCAACGGTGTACAATGCTGCGGCACTAATAATAATGGTTCCTTGAATGAGTTGCTGGTAGTTGGAGCCTAGATTGACAGCATTAAAGCCATTATCGATGGTGAAG
>JANQRM010000235.1 GCA_028284565.1 Anaerolineae bacterium
ATTGCCATGAAGGGGTAGGGGCGTTGCTCGGCTATGCCTAAATCGGGTTCTGGAATATCGGCAATGCGTTTGTAGCTGTGTTGTTCGAGTAAGCGTAAGAGGACAGAGGATTGTTGGGTCATGAGCCAGCGACTTCCTGTGCGCGTTGTCGTTTGCGGAAGGCTTGTCGTTCTTTCGCGGCTTCGTAACGATTTTTCTCTTCGTCGGTTTCATAGATTAATTCTGGAACAGGTGTTGGACGACTGTCTGAACCGAGTGCGACATAGACAAGATAGGCACTGTTGCTAAAGCGTTTCTCACCTGTGAGGGGGTTCTCTGCGATGACTTGGACTCGGACTTCCATGGATGTTCTGCCAACATAGGTGAGTTCTGCTTTGAATGTGACAAGATTGCCGACAAAGATGGGTTCCATGAAGGTCATGGAATCGACTGCTACTGTAACAACGGGGGCTTGGGCGTGACGCATGGCGGTAAGTGCGCCTGCTTCATCAACCCGTTTCATGATGACACCCCCATGCACATTACCAAGTGAGTTGGTATCTTGCACACTCATGAGAATGCTCAATGACATTCGGGAATCCGCAATGTGTTTTGGTGGGTGTGTCATCGGTTTTACGCTTTCGTCAAAATCGGTAGCTCGTCGGTATTATAGCATGGTTCAACTTTGTAAAACGCTGTCATAAATTTGCTTCAGTTTTTTGGCTGAATTAGGCCATGAGAATTTTTTGATGTGTTCTAAACCGCGTTGGCGGAGGTTTTGGCGGAGGTCATTATCATCTATTAGTTGCTGAATCGCATCTCTGATTTCATCAACGCTGGTCGGATTGACGAATAGGGCGACGTCCCCGCCGACTTCAGGTAAGGAAGACACATTCGAGGTGATAACTGGTGTGCCACATGCCATCGACTCTAATACAGGAAAGCCGAAACCTTCGTAGAGTGAGGAAAAGACGGTGATTTCGGCTGATGTGTAGAGCGCAGGAAGGTCGGCATCATCTACGAAGCCGATGAGATGGACGTATTCGCTCATCTGCGTTTGTTCAATGGTCTCATACATTTCATCTTCGAGCCATCCCTTGCCTCCTGCGATGACAAACGATAGGTCATTGTCTTGCTGACGTAGTTGGGCTAGAGCTTGGATTATTCGACCATAGTTTTTTCGGGGTTGGACTGTGCCGACGGAGAATAGGTAGGGTCGGTTCGGAATATTATATTTTGCTTGTATATCCGCAAGTTTCTGGTCATCAACAATGGGTTTATAGTGTTCTTGAATACCACTGAGTAGAACTGTAATTTTAGCTTTTGGTGTGCTGTAGAGTTCGATTAAATCGTCCTTGGTTGCTTGGGAATCGGCAAGAATGTGTGTGGCTCTTTGAACGGATATCGGAACGACTCGGTTGAGGTACTGTCTGAGTGATGGGCTGGCGGTTTCTGCGACACGGATAAAGGATAAATCGTGAACTGTTAGTATTGTCTTTGTTGATTTATGTGTTGGTGGTAGTACAAAGTCGGTTGCATGGTAAAGGTCTATGTCTCCGACGAATCGCTCAATATGAAGGGGTAAATGCAAACGATGCCAGAGGCGCGCTAACCATTTGGGAGATAGTCGGGTTGTCTTCCATTGGTAGTTTGTTGGAAAGTTGGGAAGGTCGTTATTTGATGGTGTTCCCGATACAAAAAGGCGATATTCTGTTTGGTGGTCGTGTTGTGCTAGAGCAGAGACTAACTCCCGAACATAACGCCCGATGCCTGCACCTTGTTCATAGGCTGGGGTGTAATCAATTGCAATCGTTGGCACATTAATCTACGTCGTTGTATGTCCAATAGCGGTTGGCAAAGAAGTTCCAAATCATCACAATGAAAATGCCCATCAGTGTGGCAATGTTGGTGCCGATTCGTGCAGTAGTCTCAGCATCCGGTGAGAAGTCAGCAAATACCAGTTGAATGGCACTCACGGCAATTGCGCCAATGGTGGCAAAGGAGATGGAAATCCAAGTGGTGCGTGCAAGCCAGCCGATGGTGCTGACAGTGGCGAATTGCGACATTTGCCGACGAATTGACCGTGAACGGGAGTCGGGGTATGTCCAATAGCGATTCCAGAAGAAATTGCTCGAAATTGCGGCGGTGAAGCTGATGGTTGCCGCGAGTGCTACATTGACGGGGAAAAAGCCTTGCGAACCGCCTACATTTAAGGCAAAACCGATGGCATTACCAATGGAATCAACTGGGGGCAATATAGTCGCTTGAAGCAGATTGATTGTCCCTAAATCGACGAAAGCACCGAGTGTGCCGACCATAGCGAACTTTAAAAATCGCTCAACTTCCTTAGCTTTGCTCCCGCCGACTTTATTGGCAATGCGGAGGATGATGCCGTCCATTGGAGTCTTGATGGCGCGATGTTTCTTCTTCTTAGGTTGTGCTGGGTGGCTGACCGCTTGCGTCATTCCGTCTTTACCTGTGTTGAATTCAAAACTTGATTGCTTAAGATTGCTACTAATCCTAATAATATGCCTAAATGTAGGAATACATTATTGACGTATAAATTGTCTATCAAACTGTGGAAGGCGAGGTATGCCCATGTTCCAAGCAAGCCTACCCCGATTGCTCTCGCAAAATTGTCCGGGTGTTGGCGAATCTTCCACGTTAATAAAACGATTCCTATCCACATCAATAAGTAAGCAGAAACGCCGATAATGCCAGTCTCGGCAAAAATATTCAAGTAGTAGTTGTGGGCGTGACCGAGTGGTTCTTTCCAGTTGATCAGACGAAAATCATCATAGACAACTTCATAATTACCGAAGCCTACGCCAATGATGGGAGAGTGTTCTGCCATGTTGAGAGCGGCTTGCCAGTGTGCGAGGCGTTCTACGACAGCGAAGTTGAGGGGCGTGATATCGACTCCTCTCATATCATCGAAGGCTAAGAATTCTTCTGTCGAACTGGTAATTCGGTTGATGATGGAGTCGGGCAATGTTCCACTTACCCATAGACCGCCCAAGATAATCCCGGAGATGCCGACGACGATGAAACTGATTTTGAATTGTCTGGGTAAGGCGAAGAGTATGACACCTACGGCGATGATGATTCCTAGCCATGCTCCTCGACTCCATGAGGCGAAGATTCCAGCAAGGAGGATGAGAGAACAAAGTCCATAAAAAACAAGGAGGAGCAAGGCTGTTAGGTTGAGATTGCGGTAGTGTCTCCATTTGCTGAAGACTTGTAAACCCCAATGATAGCTTGCCATTAATGCGAGGGGGGTGACGAGTCCTAAAAAGCCACCGAAAGGGTTGGGTTGCCCGAATGTGCCAAAGGCTCGGAAGAATCCATTGCGAATGACAAGGTGGTCTGCGCCGCTGCCTCCTACAAAGATGTAAAGTCCGACAAGAGCGTTGGCGACTCCGGCTGTGACTAAAATGAATACTAGCCATTCCCATTGCCGACGATGGGCGAGGTTGAGGCAGATGATAATCAGACTCAGCATAATGAGCCATTTGAGCCATTCATTCAGCCAGACGCTTAGGGAGGTCGCTGAGAAGACGCTGATACCACTGGAGAGAATGAATATGCCAATTGGGATGTAGAGGGGAGTCCAGAAAAATTGTATCAGACGCTTCTTGAGGAGAATGCGCGAACTAATCCATGCACCAAGAAAGATGAGAGAGGCAATTTGTCCGATGTCTAAGGGGAGTTGGAGGGTGGATTCGGTTGTGAATAGTGTGCGTAGAGGGGCAAGGATGAGCATGATACCGATTGCGACATAGGGGGTGGAAAGCGTGAGGATAGCTAGCATAGCGCCACCGAATACGAGTAAAGTGGCAATTGGCGATGATAGAGCTATGATTATGCCGAGTAAAGCACTGATCGTGATGAAAAATGTTTGCTGAAATATCTTGATGTACAGGGCGAGATGTGAGGACATGGTGCTAATCAACTGGAATATTAATCGGTGGGTTACTGACTTGACCACTTAGATTGGCGACACTTCCGACTAGCAACATAAATATGTAGGCAAGGTCGAGGACGAAGATGCTATTGTCTATCAACCCATGTGCGAGAAGGTCGATCATACTGCCTGCTAGCCCAATAACGAGTGCAAGATAGAGCGGATTTTCTCTAAACTTAGTAAGGAGGATTTTGATTATATTCCAAAAAGCCCCTTGTAACACCAGGAAAAGGATAACGCCTACAATGCCAAGTCGCGTCCAGAAATCGAGGATGAAATTATGTGGATGCGACAAATCTCGATCCCAGATTGCATCAGGACGGATGTACTCTCCCCGAAAGATATAGAGGAATTGGTCGAGTCCGATGCCTGTAACGGGGTGGTCTTGAATGATTTCGAGTCCGCTTTCCCAAACCCGTAGTCGGAAGAAGTTCGTCCCCCGTGTGAAATCTAGCACACTAGCAAAGCGAGGTGAGATCTGCGCCAGAAGACTAAAAGCGACAACACCGATGACAACGAGTGCAAGAATGGGTAACCATGCTCTGCGACCATAAATGAGTAATACAACGACGATAATCGACGCTGGAACGCCAATAAGAATCGCGCCAACACTTTGTGTCAATGTTAATGTAACAGCAAGGATGAGCAATAAACCACCAACGACGACACGGTGTTGTTTGACAAGAAGCCAATAAGCCAGCAAAAAGGGAATGATGCGACCTAGCAGAAGCCCGACGTTATTGGGTGAACCATAGACGCTCGCTAACCGAAGCGAACCGCCTTCGGCTGTGATGACAGACTCTTTGGTAACAAATAAGAAAAGCCCAATAACAGATACGGCAAGTCCGGCTAGGATGAGTGATTGAACGAGATTCAAGATGAGTGTTTTATCGAGAGCCAATTGGCGGAATAGCCCATAGAAAAGCAAGGGTTCGAGTATTAACTTACGTAGTTCATCAAAGGCGGGTGGAAGATAAGTCGCCCAACCGATTGATAGTAGCGCGATGATGAGTAGTGCAAACAGGGCGATGTCGAAATAATTTAAGTTGATGTGTCGCCAGATTAGCCAGATGAGAACTAATTCAAGAATAATCAACAGGAATTCGAGTGAGTTATCAGGCAATTGTGCGGTAAATATCCAGAGAAAAACATTGCCGAAGATGATTACTACAGCGAGTAAATCGAAGCGAGTTAGGTGAACGGTTGATATTTGTTTTTGACGATATTGTTTTGCAAAATGGGTCGTCGTTTGTAGGACGAAGGCGCAAGCACTGATGATTGTGATGACACCCGCGATGGGGAAGCCAAAGTCGTTGAGTTCGACGGGAAATAGGAAGAAGGGCGACCAGAAAATCGCTAGGATTAAACCAACTTCTAACCGATGAAAGATAACGATGAATAGTAGCAATCCACCGATGATTGTCAGCAACATACTCCCTGTAACCCACATGACCGCTAGTGCAATCATGGCTATGGTCAGTGGCACAGGTGAACGATGCAGGAGTTGGGGATAGTGTTCGCCCCATGTCAGCAACATACCGAGCATCAAGATAATTGATGCAATAAAGCTGAGAATAAGTTGTTGAATTGGGTTGAATTTGGCGATGAATTTCTTGAGGGGTGTAGTAATCGGTTGCCAATTCAATTTGGTCGCATAAAACAAACTTGCAAAGCCAGATAAAATTGTACTAGTGACTAGTAAAACAATGCGTTGTTGGAAGGGACGAGCCAAATCGCCTGAACTTATGGCAAAGCCTGCTAATGCCCATTGATTCCAGCCTCTGTCGGCAGTGATTTGGAGCGTATGGTTGTCTAAAGATAAGTTTTGACCAACAGGCTCCAAGATGATTTCTGGCTGAACAAGTTTTTCATCTTCTGAAGACACTGCGCTTCTCAAAAAGATGTAGGCGTTGCCATCGGTGTCATGAGGTGTTGCATTGGCTGGCTGCCCGTCAATTTGAGGATATAAGAATGCAACATAATCCCCTTCGCGTAAGAGCAGGGCCACATCTGTCCCGTAGAAATCAAATTCTAATTGGCTATCGCTAGGGTCGAGCCAGCCGATGTCTGCGCCGCGCGGACTGAATTCCCATACTCCACTGTATTGAGCATATGTCGTTAAGGGATGATATAAGCCGTCTTGCGCTGAATTGAGTTGATGGCGATTGGTGATAGCATTGTATAAGGGGGTTGGTTGATTATCTGAATTAATCAGTGCAAAGCCCCATTGTGGATTGTCCAGTTCAACGTCCGGTTGCCAGTGGTGCAAGATCATTCCGCCAAGCCAAGGCCATTCGTGTTCTGCTCTTGTCAGCGCTTCTAAGGTGTATTGGTGTTGTTCCTCAGCTGTCACTTGCCCCCAAATTGATGCATCACCCTGCCAATCATCGGGGAGAGCATTCCATCCCCAATGGCTTGCCCAAAGTGGCTTTTTGCCATCTCCATTTGCAACCATAACTTCTCGCAAAGCAATCAAGCGGGAGAAATTCAACACGGTTTCATCAACAGTCCGATGTTGTG
Source organism: Anaerolineae bacterium (assembly GCA_028284565.1). The sequence goes on from JANQRM010000235.1 coordinate 6,464, forward strand.
ATGAGGTATTGAATCCATAGGGCTTGCCTGCGACGGCATCCATGTAGGGTTGTGCGCCGAGTCGATACAGTTCTTGCAAGTAGCGAATATCACTGATATTTTGCCCACTGGTCTCGATGGTTGGTGCTAGGGCGGCGGAGATGACGATTGAGGTTTCGTCGTGACTGTGGATAGCTTGATAGACAGATTGGAGTAAAGCGACATATTCAGATGGATTCGGGTTTAACCCACCCCAAGCATCATCTAAATTGGGTTCATCCCAGACTTGATATACATCAATGCTGTCGGCATAACGTTCTGCGAATTGTCTGGCGAAGTTTGCGAAGTCAGACACGTGTGCTGGTGGGGCAGTTACTGTCAATGATTGATTTGGGGATTGTAAGCGCGCCCATTCTGGGGAATTGACCAGTACTGCGACGAGTTGGAGGTTAGGGAATTCGCCGACTGCTGCAACAATCGCATCCCACTGTTCCCATTGATAGTTGCCTTGTTCTGGTTCAACTTCATCCCAGCGAATAAATTGCCTCACCCATGTGATATTGGCTTCTTCCATCCAAGAGAGATGTTGTTGTAATTCATTTGGTGAATATTGGATGAGTTCTGTATTGACCCCTAAACGTGGGATACGAAAGGGTAAATTTTGATCTTCCGCCGGATTTGTATATCCGCGAAGCTGATAGTCTTGCTCCATCTTGATGACAGCCAGTAGACCGATACTCAGTCCAAAGGCAATCATTGAGATGACAAAAAGGAGTTGCTTTCGCATCAACCTGACCAAACTGGATTAGAAGAGCCTTGATCGAAGGTCAATTGATGGGAGACTCCGGTTTCGGCATCCACCACCCATAAATTGCCTTGATAGATGATGGCGATCTGTCGTCCATCGGGACTCCAATCGAAATTCTGAGGTGTCAATCCGCCAAAGTCGCTGGTCTTGATGCCGGGTAGATTGGGGTCGGGGAAAATAACCCGTCGATTACTACCGTCACGGTCTGCAACAACCAGATCATATTCACCACTAATGCTGTTGAAGGGGTCACGTGCTTGAAGATATGCGATATAACTCTGTGGAAATTCGCTGTTGGTATTCGTCAATGGCGGGGAGAATTTCGGCGTTGTCCAGATGCCTGTTGTCTCTTGGACTGTTCCGACAAAATTTCCTTCTGTATTTGTCACAGCAACATTGAAGACTGCGCTGGATTCGGCGGGTTCGTTGCCAATTGGAGGTCCATGAACGGTGGTGGCAATGCGTTGACCATCTGGCGACCACGAGATATTGGCTCGCCATGACC